>JAGLSW010000102.1 GCA_023135565.1 Candidatus Aminicenantota bacterium
TTGATCAAACTTTTACAAAAGTTTGGCCCCCGGCAGGGCCGCCGGAGGCAAATAAGTGCGGTGTCCCGCGGCCCCCCGTGCGCACGGGGAAAAAGTGGCCTATCTCCTTTTTTCCCGCGCAGATTTTGAACCTTTTTCGATAAATTTCGTATTTACTCTTTTAGCGATTAGCGGAGGATACACATGAAAAAAATTATCAGCTTGTTGATTTTATTTGCACTCTTAAGCGGCTCGATAGCGCTGGCCCAGGCAAAGCCCAAACCCCAGCCGGAAGCGCGGCAGCAGGAAGAGGCGAAAATAAAAAAAATGGCCCTGAAAGAGGCCATTTTTTATGCGTTAAAGAACAACTTAGACCTGCAAATCCAGGTTATCGATACGGAGAACGCCTGGAATTCGCTGCGCATCTCCGATTCGATTTTTGTGCCGAATTTGAATATCAACTTCAACAACCGGGAGACCAACACCCCTGCTTCCGGTTTTCTCGATGGCGCGGAAATCAATAAAAGTGAGAATTTATCTTTAGATTTAACCTTAACTCAAAAACTGGCGTTAGGCGGTGACTTGAACATAACGCTCAGTAACAACCGGTATGAATCGAATAGTGCCTGGAGCAATGTGAACCCGGCCATTAATTCATCGTTAACCTTTTCGTTGAATCAGCCTCTATTGAAGGGATTCGGCACTTTGGCCACCAAGAGGGACATCTATATAAGCGCCAATAACCTGAAAATATCGAAATACCGGTTGAAGCAGCAGGTAATGGAATTGGTCTACCAGGTAGAGAATGCTTACTGGAACCTGGTTTACGCCTACCAGAGTTTAGATACCTGGAAGATGTCGCTGAAACGGTCCCAGGACCTGTTAAAGCAGAACCGCATCAAAGTAAAAGTAGGCGCCGCGGCCCGCATAGATATTTTAGACGCCGAAGCGGGTGTGGCTTCCGATGAGAGTTCTTTATTGGTGGCCGATCAAACGATTCAAGACGCCGAAGAAGACCTGAAAAAAATCTTAAACATGAGCACCTTAGAGCAGACTATTACCCCCACGGACAGGCCGGAAGTGAAAAAAATCGAAGCTGATCTTAACGCCTTTTTATTAGAGGCCCTGGAGAACAGGCCCGATGTGCACCAGGCCAAACTGGAACTTAAAAATTACAAGATCGACGTTAAATATTACCGGAATCAAATGCTGCCCGATTTGCAATTGACCGCCCAGTATTGGACAACCGGCCAGGGCGGTGACAAACTGATTTTTGCACCTACCACTTCGATTTTTGATCCCAGGATAGTTATTGGGGTTGTAGAGAAAGATGTCTGGGCGTCGATGAAAGATGTTTTTTCAAATCTTTTTAAGAATTATTCTATCGGCCTCAGCCTGAATGTCCCCTTAAGTAATAAGAGGGAGCGGGCGGAATTAGCGCGGGCAAAACTGAATTTAAAGTCTGCTTTTTTAAAATTGAAAAATACCGAGAACACGGTTTACTCGGAAGTAAAAAAAGCCATCAAGTCTTTAGAATCCAACCTGAAATTGGTGGAAGCCCGGAAAATCAGCATGAAGTTGGAAGACAGGAAACTCAAGGCCGAGGAGAAAAAATTGTCGGTAGGTTTGGTTTCCAACTATGATGTAATCCAGAAGCAGCGGGATTTTATTAATGCGCAGACCAACCATCTCGGCGCGCTCAGGGATTACAGTATGACCATTGCCGACATCACCAAAAAGTTGGCCCGTACATTTACTATCTACGACATTAAGTTCAGCGACTTCAGCAAGAAGTAAAAGCCAACAACTATTTACTAATACTTCGTGAAAGTTTGCTGTATGAAAATTATAAAATTAATTTGTGTGATTCTTTTCTTAATTTGTGTTTTCTGCTTCAGTGAAGGTTTCGATCTAAAAATCGAAAGAACCATCGGGGATGAAAGGGAAGACTATACCTTCTTCTCGATATCGAGCGCCGCGGTGTCGAAAGAAAAAAATATTTACGCCGCTGATAGAAAAGGCCATTTTATCGCCCAATATACCTGGGACGGTTTGTTCAAAAAACGGGTAGGTCAAAAAGGACTGGGACCCGGCGACTTTCAGTGGCCGACAGCGTTAAACATTTCCGGCAGCAAATTATACGTCTTTGACCGGCAAAACAGGCGCATCGTTACCCTGGACAAAGAGTTAAATGTCTTGAAGCACTCTAAAATTAAAAGGAAAAATCACATGTTTCGATACATTTACCTGACTCACGATAACCGCTTCGTTGGAGATGACTCTTATATAGAAAAGGAAAAAGAGATAAAAAAGATCAAGGTTATAGATATAGAGGGGAACGTATTGCATTCCTTTTTTGGAAATATAATTCTGAAAGATAAAATCAACGATCTTAATTTCAGGCAATTCTCGATGCTGATGGGCTATACTTATCTTAAAATGGGTATCGATGCGGAAAGAAAAAAGATATTGGTGTCGTTTCGTGTACCCAAAAATCCCGCTGAATTCTTTCTCTACACCACCGAAGGAAAACTCCTTAAGAGTTTCACCTATAAATTGGATGCGAAATATAAATTCCCGATTAATTACATCCTAAAACCTTCGGAGAAGCCCGTTTATAACAGCATACGCGGAATTAGATCGGTCCTTATTTACAAGGAATATTTTTTAGTTTTCTTATATTCTTATGAAAAGGGCAAAGAATCAACCGTCCGTGGGTTTTACTGCATACTTTTCGATAAGGATGGAAAACCGGTGCAGAAAAAACTTATGTGCAGGGACTGCCGGTACATTTTCTACTGCGTTACCGAAGACGGCTATTTAATCGGGAAAAAGTTCGATGAGGATATCGAGAAATTATACATTTTCAAAATCCATTTGCCCGGGTCGTAATTAAATCGGGGTAAGGTTTTTAGATTTTGGCGGTCAGTTGCAAACTAAAACAAAATGGGGTAATATTAGGGAATGAAAACCGCGGAAAATTTGAATTCGGACGCTTTGTTAAAGGCAATTCTTCCCAACCTGGAATCAAAGTATGAATATAAAAAGAAATTAGGCGGCGGATTATTTTCCAACACATACCTGCTGCATCATAAACATTTACAGGAAGACCATGTCCTGGAGATAATAGATGCAGATTTTATTTTAAGAATTCTAACAAAAGCTCAAGACGAAGACCCCACCCGGGAATTCGAAAAAATACAAAAAAAATATATCGAAGCGGCACATAAATTCGGCAAAATACACCATCCTAATGTGGCCGAAATATACGATATCGACGTAGTAAAACAGAAAACCCACGGGGTCGAAATACCTTTTATTACTATGCAGCATATTGAAGGTGAGCTCCTCAGCACCCTCTTAAAAAAAAAATGGTTCGCGGGCCGGGGAAAAGACCCTGTCAACTGGGAACGCGTTAATTCTATATCCGCGGATATCCTGGGCGCTATCGACGCCATGCACACCCGGAGCATCGTTCATATGAATATACGACCTGACAATATCAAAATTGAAAAAAAAAGCGGGAAAGCAGTCCTGGTCGATTTCGGCATCCCGGCAAACCCGTTGATCAACTCTGAAATGTCATCTCAACCAGGATTTTCGGATATAGCGATATATATGTCGCCGGAACAGTTTGTCGAAGGTGATAATGTCGGGAAAGAGACCGACCTTTACTCCTTCGGCATTATATTATTCGAAATGTTGACCGGCGCCCCCCCATTTAAAGGCAATTTAGCCGAAATAATGACATCTCATTTCCAGGCTCCTGTACCCGGCATAAGGAAAATCGTCCCCGGATTGCCGGAAGGCATCGATGAAATCTTATCTAAAGCCCTGGCTAAAAAACCTTCCCAAAGGTATCGAACTTCATGGCAAATTGCAGAAGCTCTCCAGGTAACGATTCCCGGCTCCTCAAAATTTATTACTGCCGATTCCTATTCTCCCAGGCCCTTAAGATTTCATACCGCTGGTTTGTGTTTTCCCGGCAAACACTATATGGTAGACCCGCTGAAGCGGTTAAAGGACGTTGAAGGGCTAATCGAAGAGGAGCTCTATTTCACCCTACATGCCCCGCGTCAAACCGGCAAAACCACCTATCTCCACGCCATGGCCCGCAAACTCAACGCTGAAGGGAAATATATCTCAGTAGCCGCCTCATGTGAACGGGCGGGGTACAGGGGTATTACCGTCCGGGAAGCCAATGAAGTCATTATCGACAGTATATACAGCGCCGCTACTTTGCAATTACCTGGAAAGCACCGGCCCGAAAACCCCAGGAACAATGCACACACCGATTTAAAAATTTACCTTGAAACATGGTCCCTCAACCAACAAAAACCTATCGTATTGTTTTTGGACGAAATCGATTCTTTGTATGATAACGTGCTCATATCGGTCCTGCGCCAACTGCGGGACGGTTATCAATCCCGGCCCAGCCATTTCCCGTCTTCCATCGTTTTGGTAGGTCTCCGCGATGTGCGCGAGTACAAAGCAGCGATTCGCGAAGGTCAGGAATCCATGGGCACCGCTTCTCCATTTAACATAAAATCCGACTCACTGGTTTTGAAAAACTTTCTAAAGCAAGATGTCTACAGCCTCCTGGAACAGCATACCGACGCAACCGGTCAGGTTTTCCCCGAAGAGGTCAAGGCTGGAATCTACCGCCTCAGCGGCGGCCAGCCCTGGCTCACCAATGCCTTAGCCAGGCAGATCGTTTCTAAAATACTGGGCGGCGATTATAGCAAACCCATTACCGGTGAGATATTATTCCAGGCCAAGCAGCAGTTGATTTTGCGCCGGGACACTCACTTAGACAGTTTAGTGGATAAGCTGAAAGAAGACCGGGTCAAGCGCATCGTCCAGGCGATTATTAATGGTGACAATATTGCCTTCGATATTTTGGATGACGATATCGCCTATGTCAGGGATTTGGGCATCGTGGCACAATCATCGCCCTTGAAATTTGCCAACCCGATTTATGCGGAGATCGTACCCCGTATCATGGCGTCGCCCATGCAGGAATTCATCCCCGGAGATATTCAACAGCCCTGGTTTTTAGATGAACAGGGGAAATTGGATGTAGACAAATTGATTAAAGAATTTCAAAATTTTTACCGCCGCAACAGCGAAGCCTGGTTGAAGCGTTACGAGTACAAAGAATCGGCGCACCATTTACTGTTCATGGCGTTTTTGCAAAGAATAATTAATGCCGGAGGCGACATCGTGCGGGAAATGGCGGTAGGAAACGGCAGGATCGATTTGTTGGTAAAATTCAAAAAACAAGAATTCGCATTTGAACTTAAGATCAAACGGGATAACTCTACGATAGAAGATGGTAAAAAACAACTGTGCCGGTATTTAGATGGATTGGGACTGCAAGAGGGATATTTGGTGATATTCGACCCCGGGGATAAAGAATGGGGAGAGAAACTGTATTTAAAAAAAATCGATTATGAAGGTAAAAAAATTATTTTGGTAGGGCTTTAAAGAGATTAGCCGTGATTGCTTGAGAAACAGCCCCTAATCCCCTCTCCACGTGGTGGGGCTATTCAGTTATGTCGAAAAAAGCGCCGTAAATCAACCTGTCATTCAAAAAAATAGTATACCGGTATTTCCCGGCGGTTAGACCCGCCACACTGTCGAAAAAAAGAATGTACTCGTAATACTGCCCATCCTCACCGAAACTAAACACTTTCCGCTTTACCCTTTTACCTTCTTTATCGTAAAAACTTACCGCCAATTCGCCGCTGTTCTCAAGCTCCCGGATTTCCAGCAAAAAAAAGAAAGGCGACTTGATCCGCTCATCCGCGAATTTCTCTTTCTCCAACTCGCCGCCCACATTCTCTATTTTTTTGAAAAAAGAGAGTTCCGCCACATAGGGAGTTTCGAGATAAGGAAGCTGCGCCATTTTTACCCCGCAGCCCGAAAACAAGAGCAGAAGTGTCGTTAAGAGTGCGGCGCACCCGGCCCATGAGGGGAGAAGTCTTTTTAAAAAGATACTACTTTTACAAAAAATCTTTTTAATGCTAATGAGTAACCTCCTTGCAATTTGGCATTATGCATGATCTTTTTTTCTAAAAAAAGTTCCAGGGTCTGCAGCCTGCTGCCATCTTTGTAATAAAGCGCTAATGTGGAAAAAACAAAACCGGCCGGCAGGTTCACTTTTCCCGATAAAGAAATATTCTCTAAAGCCAACTCGTTGTTCCAATAAAAACGCAAATAAAAAGAGTACCGCGCCGGGTTGATCAACTCTAAATTCACATTCAGGTTCTGCGTATTGCTTCCTTCCACGTAAAAGTTTTTCGACCGGTAACGGGAAGCCAGCGCATAAGCCAGCGAAGCTTTAAATTTCCCCATCTTTTTTTCTAAAGCAAGCTGGTAATTAAAATCGGTGAAGTTCTCTTCGCTGCTGTCCCAGATATGATTAAAACTAAAAGATGGCGCCAGCGTAAAACCGAAAGGCAGCAGCGCTCCCTTAGACGCCATCACCCCGTTGACTCCCGGGGAGGTGCGGTTAATGCTCTCCCGGCCCGAAGGAATGGCGGAAAACATATAAAAAGTAGACAGGTCGATGGTCACGTTTTTATCTAAAAAATTAAGCGTACTCAGCCTGACATTGGCCGAGAAATTCTGCCTGATAGCCGCATCCAGCATATTCTTCGAGAAATTGTAATTGGTAGAAAAAGCAGCGATGGAAGTATTAAAATTCATGGATGTGGAAAAATCCTCCGTATCGGAATTATAGTTCTCTTTGATAATTTTTCTACTCCAACTCATGTTCAAGCCCACCTTTTTCAGCAGGTAAACGGGAGTAGACACCCCGTAGGAATAACTCTGCTTTAAGTTGTGGGTAAAACTAAAAGTAGGACCTAAGAATAATATTTTTTTTACCGTAAAATTCGACACAAACTGGAAAAAGGCCGGCATTTTCTCCCTTCCGCTGACAGTTTGCGACAGCGAGTAATTAAAATGTTTGAAATCCCTGCGGTGATTGAAACTGAGGTTGTAAGACTTATCGCCCGTGTTCAGCAAAGTAGAGAAATTAAGGAAACTCTTTTTCTTGGCCAAAAGATCGCTGCTGCCGGAGAAAAGGATGCCCCGTTTCGACCCGTCGTCTATGCCCAGCAGTTTTTTTTCGTATAATTTGACGTCGAAATCCCCTTTTATGAATTTTCCCCGCAGCCGCAGCAGGAAGGTCACCGCCAGTCCTTCCAAACCGAACACATTCAGGTTCTTGAAATAGACCATGGTTTTTTCCGGCGTATTTCCTCTTTTGATGGTGAAACTCTTGATAGGCACCGTGGGCAGGCCCACAATATAGGGGATAATGGTTTTGGCTTTGATTTTTTTGTACTTATCGATGCGGAACTCCCGGAACTCGAAGTATAGTTCCAGGTTTTTTAGTTCTTTCGGGGCGTATTTTTTTAAAATATCGTTTAGTTCTTTGCTGCCCTCCTTGATAACTTTGTCGGAAAAGGTCTCGTAGAGCAATTTTATAGGAAAAGCAGTAAAAAAAAGGGCCTGGCAGGTTTTTTTCTCTTTGCCTTTTTTAACCGAAACGGCGCCGTAGACCACTCCCCGCAGGCTGTTGACATCTAAGTAGAGCACATCTCCTTTTATTAAGACGTCGGCGCTTTTCAGGGTAATATTGCCCGCGCCGTAGATATAGCTTTTTTCGTCGCTGTAAAGAAAATAGTCCCCTTTGCAGTGTATAGAAGCGGCGGCTTGCAGCACATTCGGCAGGGCGGCAATCAGCAAACTAAGGCAGAGTAATCGTATAAAGTTTCCCATCTAAAGTCAAAAGGTACACATAGTCGCGGTGGTCCACGGTAATGCCGGCGGCGGCCCCGGCAGGTGAGCGGAACACATTAATAATAGAACCGGTTTTGGCAAAATAGTAGATCGACTCGGAGTTCAGGTCTGTTACCAGCAGACCTCCTTTGTAGATTTCGATACCACCTATGTCTAAGCCCGGCACCTGGAACAGGAGGGCCGCCGCGCCGCTCTGCGGATCGTATTCGAAAAATCCGCTGGAGCGTAGATCGTAGGCTATCAACAGTCCGGGGTTGTCGCCGGCGGTCAAAAAACCGGGGTATAAGTCCGCGGTGGATATCCGGTTTAATATTTCGCCGGAAAGGGGGTCTAAGGAGTAGATGATGTTTTCGCCCCCGCACAGGTACAGCGAATCCTCGAAAATAGTGACCCCGCTGCCCCCTTCGGCAGGTACGCTGCGGATAATGATCCCCGACTCCATATCGAAAGCATCTAAACTGCCGTACTGGCTGGTTTTCCAGAATTTTTCGCCATCGCAGCAGATATCGCCTTTGCCGCTTAGAGTAGTTGAGGTCACTTTGATAATTTTGACCGTCTCCACTGAAGCGTCGGGGTCTAAAGGATTATTAAAAACGATATCTTTACAGCAGTTCAAGGCCAGCAGGGCCAGGAAGCTAAAAGCTGTAATAGACGCCGATATTAATTTGTTGGTTGGCAATTTCACCTTTAATACCACCTTTTTTATTTTTAAAAAGTTTAAGATCCAGCAGGTGGATCAGCCAAGTTCCTAATGCACCTGCGATGTACAGGTTTCTTTTTTTGAATTTTTTTTCTGTTTCTTTCCTGAGTGCGATGACCTCAGCCTTGTCGGTGGAATTCAAATATTGTTCGTACAGGTCGTTACCTTTTTTATTTGCTGCCAAAGCGCTTAGCACGGCAGCGGTAAAAGCGCAGAACAGCAGGGTTCCTTTGATCGTTTTTTTAGATTTTAGTTGATAGAGGCCAGGTATCAGTTTGGTAATCGAGACCGGTTGGCCCTCTTTTTTTTCTTCCGGTTGGGGCGCGGTATTTTTATCCGCTGCCCCGCATAGGAGGTGGACAAAACAAAAAAACAGGAACGCTGCCGTCCATTTTTGCAAGCTATTGTGCATATCTAATGATATACTTTTTCTCCCAAAAATTCAACCCCGTACGCACGGGGAGGCGTTGAGCCGTTTCACGGCAGGGAGTGCTTTTGATTCTAAATAAATAAAAGCCCCGTACGCACGGGGAGGCGATGAGCCGCTTCGCGGCAGGGAGCGCCTTTGATTTTCACTCATCAAAAGTTTTGATTAAACTT
>JAGLSW010001020.1 GCA_023135565.1 Candidatus Aminicenantota bacterium
CAAAACTTTTGTTTAATTTCACTCGTTTCCGGGTGAGGCTCGCATCATGAAGAACTACCAATACAATAATACTTTCCGCTCTAATTTGATAAATCACTTTATAACCTTCAATGACAATCTCTCTTATATCCTCCCGGTTGTAAACCGTATTCATCCTACCGATGTACGGGAACTCCAAAATTCTTTTTATTCGGTCTATTAATTTCTTGATGTGTTTGACCGCCCGGCCCGGATTGTCTTTAGCAATATATGATTTTATTACCGCTAACTGTTCTTTGGCCGTACCGGAAAAACTAACTTGCACCGACTAACTCCCGTTCTACCTCATCGATCGTATAGATTTTTCCATTTTCTATATCTTGTAATGAACGGTCGATCTGTTTCTTTTCATATGCGTAAATTTTATTATCTAATATCTCTATGTCAGCCCCTTCCCTGGAAAGGGTGTCGATAAAACCCAATATCCGGGGCATAACCTCATCGTTTGTCTTAACATGAATTACCGGCATTATATTCTCCTTTTCTAATTATGTATTATCATCTATCTTTTGTCAACATCTTTTCATTTTTTAATCATAAGGGGGCAAATATCCGTTCTTGTTTTTGGTTTTTTTTTGTGGGGTTGCGGGATTCATGCTTTTGATGATAAAATAAGGGATGAAAAAAGATTTACTGGAAAAAAAAGTTAACCCGCGAATTATTCCTGTCCTTATTTTAATAGTACTGCTGGCCGGTACCGTTTTTCGTTTCCTCTATATGACCGCCGACCCGCCGGCAGATTTAACTATCAGCGGCAGCATTTTAGGCGACCCGGGCCTATACTCTTATGCGGCGCGGAACATGGTGCTCTTCGGGCAGAAAGGTTTCGGCGGCTACGATAACCACGCCGGTACTGCTTTCATGAGCTATGTGAACTACTTCGTCTACAAAATCTTCGGTGTCAGCCTTTTCAATCACCGCATTTTTCCCGTGCTATTTAGCATTTTTGCTATGCTCTTTTTCGCTTTCTTAGTTTATAAATACCTTGGCAAGTATGCCTGTCTTTTCACTTCTATTTTTGTGGCTTTCAATTACCCGCTGCTGATGTATTCCCGGAGCGCCAACCGCCAATTCCCTATGCTTTTTTTCTTTTTGATCTCGCTGCTATTCTTTATCGAAGGCAGTAAACGCAGCAAGAATATTTTTTTCTTTTACAGTTTGCTCTTTTTTGCCCTCTCTTATCTTTCCAAAGGTTCGATCCTCTACTTAGCGCCGGTGTACCTTCTGGCCGGTATCCTCTGGCTGATAGAAAAAAAAATAAAACTAAAACACCTGCTCACTTTTTTTATTTCTTTTGCTGTATTTATGGCACTGTGGCGTTATTTCGTCTACCTGCCCAACCGACATTTTCTCGATGCCCTTATCTCGCATAACAAGGCTATCGGCAGCATTTCCAGTGTTTCGCACTTACTGAGCACAATCCTGCACCAGCCGGGTAAAATCATCGGCAATATTTTGAACAGCCCGTTTATGGTGCAGTTCCGCAGCGAACCGGTGATGTTTTTTATCACCTTGTTTGCCATGTTCACTTATCTCTATTGCCGCATAAACGGCTTCAAGTCCACCTCCTCCCCCAAAGAAGAAAAAAACCCTCACCGTGGGGAGCCTATGTGGGGCGCGTCTCAGGACAAAAAGCATATCGCTAAACAAAAGTTTTTTGGGGGGTCCAGGGGGGCAATTTTTCAAAAACGCCCCCCTGGTCGCCGAAGGCAAGCTATACCTTATATAATAGATATAGCTTTTTTCTGGGTGCTGGTAGTGATCGGCAAGAACGCTTTGTTTACATACAGGCCGGTGCGTAATTATTTAGACCTGATTTTTCCTATGGCGCTGCTGGCCGGTTGGGTTTTACAAAAATTCCTCCGCAGGGAGATTAAGCTCAAACTCGGCCCGCTCTTTTTTGTTTCTTCGGCAGTTACGGCGCTGCTTTTGTTTCCTTTCGGCATCGTGAAGTATCTAAAATATTTTGTGCGCACCTTTGCTGCTAATCCTGTTTTCGCGGCGCTTTATATATTATTATTTTTAATTCTGCTGGCCGGCCTATTTTTGCGGCGGAAAAAGATAGTCCTCGTGCTGCTGCTTATCGTTCTTTTTTCTTTTTCGTTATTTTCCAACTTCACCTACTTTAATAAGTGGGCAAAAAACAGGAGTTACCAGCTTGTCCATATTTCCGGGGTGTTGGGCAAAGCCATTCCGCCGGGCTACATTGCCGGGAATTGGATCGTACTGCTGGCTACCGGCACGCCTCACAAAACCACCCTGGCCTGGCCCGGGCAGATCAACTGGCAGGCTGATTTCTTAGAAAGAAACAAAATCGAATATGTGATGATTTCCGATTTTTCCGTGGACGGTTACCGGGCTTACCGGCGTTTATTTAAAAAAGAATTAGACAAAGCTGAGTTATTGGCGATTTTCAGGCTGCACAAGAAGAATCTCTATTTTTTCAAATTGCAGGCGGCTAAACAGCCGGGCAGGTTGGAAGGGGAAACTTTTTACCGGGACGGCGAAAAGCCCCAGGTGGTTTACGGCAGTGATTTTTCCAATAAGATGGGTTTAAGCCTGCCCGCCAGGCCGGGAATTAAATATAATATGAAACGGGAATTCTGCACTGCTGCCGGGAGGAGCAAAGAGATTGTAATCCGGGCGCGGGGCAGCTTCCTGGGCCAGATCGAAATCAGCGGCCAGGACGGTGTTTTATTTCAAAAAGGTTTTATGGTAAAAAACAAGAATCTCACGGAGAAGCGTTTTGTTCTCGATCTGCCGGAGAATAAGAATTTACAAATAAAAGTAAAAGTCTACAAAATCAGGGAGGATTCTGTTTTAGATTTCATCGAGTTTCGATAACCCCGCCCCACCACGTGGGGAAGGTATAAGCGGCTTCGCGGCAGGGAGCGCTTTTGATTCTAAACCCCGTACGCACGGGGAGGCAATTAGCGGCTTCGCCGCAGGGAACAGCGTGTGAGGGGGACGGCGTCCCCAGCCTATAAGCCGCTTCGCAGCAGGGAGTGCTTTTGATTCTAAATTATCAAA
>JAGLSW010001021.1 GCA_023135565.1 Candidatus Aminicenantota bacterium
AGAGTTTACGAGCACATTCCCCTCTTGAGAGGGGTGGTTCCGATTGTCGAGGAACGAGACAAGAGGAAGCGGGGTGTGTTAAATCTTCGCAAAAAAACAAGATTTTCACTGATTAGTAGTTCAGGGGAGGAGCTCGGGAGAACTCAGGTCGAGGAGAATTCCGAAAGCTCTCAGAGAAAAGCCATAGCCCCTCGAAGCTCACGAGTGCTCAGCCTCCTAAAGTTCACGAGCCGCTTTCTTAACCTGAGACCTCTTGAGCTCATCCTGAGTACTAAAAGCTCCATCTGATCCCTCTTGAGGCTCTTAATCGGTTAGTACTTGTTCTTGTTCGCGCAGCGACTCTTCATGGATAAATTGGTACAAACGCGACACAAAATCCTCCGATAAACCCTGGCCGAGACCATCTTTAACCCTGCTTTCCATTATCTTTTCCCAACGTTCCGGTTGAAATAGTGAAATATCGTTTTTCATCTTGTGGAATGCTATCTTTTTGGCGTTATTCATTCTCTGCGCTAACAGTTTTAGGAGTTGATGATCGATTTCGTCGATATCGTTTCGTAAAGACTCGATGTGCTGTTTGTAATCCGTGCTTTCGCTGGAAACCTTTTTTATCTTCAACTTATTTATCAGCCGGTTATATGCATCCGGCGTCAACTGTTGTTTTGCGTCACTCAAAGCCTGCGCCGGGTCGAAATGTACCTCCAGCATCAAACCGTCGAATAACAAATCCATGGCATTCTGAGCCACGGATAAAAGCAATTCCCTATTGCCGCAGATATGACTGGGGTCACATAGCATCGGCACTTCGGGGTTTCTTCGTTTCATTTCGATGGGTATGCGCCAGATAGGTTGGTTGCGGAATTTACTTGTTTCATAAGTGGAAAAACCGCGGTGGATGGCGGCTAATTTTTTAATCCCCATCCGGTTCATTCTTTCTAAAGCGCCGTCCCATAACTCTATGTCCGGATTGATAGGGTTTTTAACCAGCACCGGGATATCTACGCCTTTCAAGGCATCGGCAATCGCCTGGACGGCAAAAGGATTGGATGTGGTCCTGGCTCCGATCCACAGGATATCTATGTTGTGTTTTAGGCATTCTTCCACATGTTCAGGTGTAGCTACTTCAGTGGTGACAGCGGCCCCGATAGCGTCCCCGGCACTTTTCAGCCATTTTAAACCCTCTTTGCCCACTCCTTCAAAAGTGCCGGGGCGGGTGCGCGGTTTCCAGATACCGGCCCGCAGTACATTCACCTTTGATCCTTTAAGACCTGATGCGGTCTGCATTAATTGTTCTTCCGATTCCGCACTGCAAGGGCCTGCTATGAAAAATACGTTTTTAAATGGAATACCCCAATCGTGGAATTTTGTGACTTCTATTTTTTCAGGCATGTTACCTCCTTTTGCTGCGCCGCTCCGTAGAGCTTACCGCCCGGTTTGGCTGCCGGCAACCTTATGCCATTACATGGCGGTAATGAACAACGTGTTGTCCATATTTCAAATTCCCACCGTGAGGTGGTTTTTTTTAAGCTTAGTATTGAAAAAACATTATATATTAGCGTAAATGCAAGAATTTTTCAACCCCGGCCTTGAAAAAAAAAATTTTTCTTATATAATAATTCCAGTGAAAAAAATTGTGCTAAAAAATTTGTTTGCCGGCTTGCTATTGACTGCGGGCCCGGATACCGGGGTAAAAAATGGCGGAATCCGGGATAATTAAGAATATCATCAGCCTATTCGATTCCGATGTGGATTATGAAGAATCGGCAACATTCAGGGATGAATTAAACCGGCAGTGCAACCTGATCGTCGTGCCCAGTGCCATCGTCGCTTTAGTATCGTGGCTCCCCTATATCCCATTAGACATCGGGCTGTACGGAAAATTTGCTTTTATTCCATATTTAAGGGTCGGTTTCTCTTTAGTCGGGTTAACTTTATTAATTTTACATCTCAGCGCACCCCTGAAAAAACGCAGCTATTGGCTGCTTTTTGCGCTGATGTGCTATTTAGAACTGACAACGGCAGCCATCGTCGGGCTGGTGAACGCAGACCCTATATATATGGGCGGATACGGCATGCTTATCCTGGTGCTGCCCTTAGTACCCTTCGAGAAAATGCATGCTCTTTTCATCCTTCTTTTTTCTTTAGTCGAATTCTTTTTGATTGTACTCGTTTTCGGCATGAAATCTACCCCCCTGGACAAGTATGGATTATACAATATAATTGCTGCTGCGGTGATCTCAGCTATAGCAATATTGATATTGGATAACATCAGGAAAATAAGTTTCGAGAAAAGCAAGCTCGACTACCTCAACAATATGCAATTAAAAGTAATCTCCCTGGAAATCGTTCAAGCTAATGAAGAATTAAAAAAGGCCAACGATCTTCAAAGCAGCCTGATCGAGATAACTGCTCATGATCTAAGAAACCCTTTGCAGACTATTATCGGGTGTACCGAACTCCTGCAGGGGGAATTACATGGCGATCCACAGTCAGCAGAGAACCTGGAGTCTATATATAGATCCACCGATAATATGATAAATTTGAGCAACCGGCTTCTCAGTGCCCTGTCCATCGAGAGCGGCAAACTGGAATTAAATAAAAGTAACGTAGACATCGGCGGATTGGCTAACTCCGTTGTGCAAAACAGTCAACCAAACGCTGAGAAAAAAAAGCAATCCATATTCTTTTCAACTGAAAAAGAATGTTTCGTCTATGGGGACGAAATGCTTTTGCGGGAAATTTTTGAAAATTTACTGGGCAATGCCATTAAATTTTCCCAGCCCGGCAAGTCGATATGGGTAACTGTGGGCCGTCAAAATTCCCTGGTAACATACAATGTCCGTGATGAAGGGCCAGGGTTAAATCAAAGCGATAAAGAAAAAATATTTACCCGCTACCAGAAGCTGAGCGCAAAACCCACCGGCGGAGAATCCTCCACCGGTCTCGGCCTATCCATCGTCAAAGACCTGGTGGAATTGCATAAGGGCAACCTGCGAGTAGAAAGCGAAGCAGGAAAAGGGAGTGCATTTATTGTCGAATTGCCCCAGGGCGCACAGGAGGGATCAGGAGGAGCGCCTCCCGGTTCTATAGTTCTTCTAACTCCCCCATCAGTGTGAGCAGTTTTGCCTGCAGCGGCGTAACTAAATCTTTATATATATCTTTTCCTAATTTCTTTTTAACCGCCGAGTAGAAATCTATTAATTCTTCCGATTCTTCTACTTTGTTCTTTTCTAAATCGGGATCGATATTGACCAACACGGGGGAAACGATATGTACCACTGTATCGCTGCCTTTCATATCATGGTGTCCCATATAGCTGAGCAGCAGCCTGATGTCGCAAGTATCCAACATATTGAGTACATCCAGGCGTTCTTTTTTAGTCTTCAGGGTTTTGAACTCTTTCATATATTCACCCGGTACTTTTAGGGCAGGGAACATGAAACGGTACAACTCATCCGTGAAGCTGCTGTCTAAGGAGATATCGGCATTGATATGGTCTTTATTCGAACCCTCTACCCGGGATGCGATATTGATCCCCTGGGAGATCAGCGATGAAATATTGTAAAATTCGCCGGCGCCGGTTTCTCCCGGTTTAGAAATCTTGTAGCTGTATTCCACAGCCGTTACCTCACCGAAAGCCAGGGCAATGCCCATTCTTCTTTTAAGTCTCGACAGGTTGAATGTATCTTCGAGTTTACGGACAAATTTTTTCAGTAAGCAGCTTAAGTAAAAAGAGTAGATATAGGAGGAGACAACATTTTCCGGTGATTGGCCACCCAACACCAACAAAGCGCCGTCGCCGCCGGAATTAAAAAAAAGTTTGGAAGTGATCTCTTTTTTCCGCGTTATGGGTTTCCCGTTCAAGAATTCTATTACTACAGTTACCATTTCAAACAAACTTTTCAGGTAAAAATCCAGGAACAAGTAGAACCTATTGATTCTTTCTTCGTTATCAGGAGAATTTTGGCCCTGGATCGAAGAAAGTGTGGCACAGAATTCTCTCAGGTCGCACATGAGTATGGCCTGTTTGTCTCGATTAATTCTTTTTGACGTCATAATTTTTCCTTGACTGTTTCCCGGGATTTTACCGGGCAGTCATAGGCCCAGAGGCCCTATTCCGGGTTGAAAAACGGTTTGTTCTCCGCGGCTTAACCCGAAAAGTTATTATACCATAAAAATGCAGGTATTATCAATGTTTCCCTGTGTAACGATTCAGATCTCCCCGGTTCCCTTTGCCGGTGGCTGAATGCTGCACCGGCAGCAATAGCTACCCCACTTTATGGTAAACTAAACGGAAATGGTCCAAAACCTCGCGCTCGAAACATAAGCGGTTGGCATCCTCATCAAAGGGCGATAAACGACGCCGGAACCGGCTGTCAAACAAAAACTTCGGCAGCAGCGACAAATATAAAAAATATTTCTTAAACCCAAAATCCCGGAATTTCTTGCGCCACTGCTTCTGAGTTTCGATATAATCCACCCTGCCGCTGTTTTTCGAGACCGGTTTGAAGTAGGGTGCGGCGTTTTTGGTGATTTGTTCTTCGCCGTAGGGCAGCCAGGAGCCGGGATAATCCTGCTGCATCAAAGCGCACATGTGAGCGTCGGTAAACCTGGGGGCATTTATATCTATCTCTGCTGCGGGGATCATGTTTTTTCCGAACACCATAGTCTGCACAAACAACCTGCCGCCTACAGGCAGCAAACCGGCCGCGGTTTTGAAAAAATTGTTATATATTTCGTCCTGCTTGCCTGCCTGCCAATCTTCTTCGGTGCAAAAAGCCTCGAATGAGCCGACGGCGGAAATGGCGTCGAAAGTCCCGAAAGTATCGGGGGTAATCGTTCTACAGTCCATCAGGTAAACATCGAAGCCGTTTCTTTTGCAAGATTTTGCCTGGCCGGCGGAAAGGGTTACGCCAGTGCCTTTGCCGCCGATCTCCCGGAGGTGTTTTAAGAATCCGCCCCAACCGCAGCCCATATCGAGAACTTTAGAGCCTTTTTTTATGTTCAAGCTTTCGGCGATGAATTCGTGTTTTTTGCGCTGCGCCTGTTCGAGAGTTATGGAGAAATCGCCGTCGTACTTAGCGCCGCTAAAATCGCTCACCTCGCCGAAGCATATGCGGTAGATTTTGTCGAGCATTGTATAGGTATAGTCGAGGTCTTTTCGGTCAGCCATAGTTTTCTCCTTTATCCAAAAACCGGAACCAGGATTCACACCCACGAAGTGGGTTAAACAAAAGTTTTTGCGGGGTCAAGGGGCAGTTTTTTTAAAAAGCGCCCCTTGCCGCCGGAGGCAAAATTTTTAAAAATAACTTGAAAGCCCTAAAATTTATTATATCATGAACATGCCGGTATTCGCAACTTTGCTTTGTTCTAAATTGCCTCCGGCGGCCCCTGCCGGG
>JAGLSW010001022.1 GCA_023135565.1 Candidatus Aminicenantota bacterium
AAGCGCTCACACGCTGCCCCTGCTGCGAAGCAGCTTATCGCCTCCCCGTGCGTACGGGGCAAGAAATTTCGTCTAATATTTTGATAAACGCATCGTGGGGCGATTCGCTGCGGGTGATGGGACGCCCGATCACTAAATAATCACTGCCCGCTTCTACAGCCATCTTCGGCGTAAACACCCGCTGCTGGTCGCCTTTGGCCGCCCACTCGGGACGAATACCGGGAGTCACCAACACCACATCTCTGCCGAACCTTTTCTTGATGGGCGCGATCTCTAAAGGCGAACAAACAAAAGAATTTAAACCGTTATTTAATCCCAATTCGCATAATTTCAATACCGCATCTTCCGGGGCCAGCGCCACGCCTATATCTTTTAGGTCGGCGGCGGACAAAGAAGTTAAAACCGTCACTCCCAGGATAGATAAACCTGGAACATCCGCGGCTGCTGCCACGGCTTGCTTAATCATAGCAGCGCCGCCGCTTAAATGAATAGTTAAAAATTCAGGCGTGTACTTTAATGAAGACTTTACCGCGCCGTACACCGTGTTGGGAATATCTTTAAATTTCAGGTCTAAAAACAGTTTCTTGTTCTTGCTCTTTAAGTGAGTAATCAACTCATTTCCAAAACCTAAAAAGGCCTGCAGGCCGACTTTAAAAAAAACAGCCTCTGCTAACTTATCTACCAGGGCTTTCGCTTCAACGATGTTATCCACATCCAGGGCAGTAATAATTCTATCCTTCATATTCTTAGTTCTCCTTTTATTTCATTTAGGTTTTTTATTTTCAACTGTGTCATCAAAACTTCGATCTCTTTTAATATCCTCACCGAAGCTGTAGGTTCGACCATGTTGATAGTGCCGGTTTGCACCGCCGACGCCCCGGCTAAAATAAATTCCAGCACGTCCCTGCCGGTGCTGATGCCGCCGATGCCGATCACCGGCACAACTGTTTGCCGCGCCACTTCCCAGACCAATCTTAAAGCTAAGGGCTTGATGGCCGGGCCCGATAGACCGGCAAAAATATTATTAAAAACCGGTTTCCTGTTTTCAAGATTCACCGCCAGACCGAGAAAAGTATTCACTAAAGATATAGCATCGGCTCCGGCTTCTTCCGCGGACAGTGCAATAGAAACGATATCGCTGACATTGGGCGATAGTTTGACGATAAGCGGTTTGGTAGTATTTTGTTTGATCAGTTTGACCAAGCGGAAAGTATGCTGCTCATCCTGGGCCGGGCATTTGCCGCCGGCGTGAACATTGGGACAGGAGATGTTCAGTTCCAGCAGCGCCACTTCCGGCATGGCGTCGAAAACCTGCGCTATTTCTAAATACTCTTCATCATCCGCGCCGCAAACATTGACAATAACCGGCGTGGAGGTTTTTTCCGCCACCCTTTCGATGATTTTTTTTAAAGCTTCGGCGCCGGGACCGGCCAGGCCGATGGAGTTCAACAGCCCGGAAGCGGTTTCGTGGAGCCGGGGCGGCACATTGCCGGGCCGCGGGTCTTTGTAGATGCCCTTCATTACGAATGCGCCTAAAATATCTAAGTCGAAAAAAGGAGAAAATTCCTCGCCGTAACCGAAAGTCCCGGAAGCAGGGATCAGCGGGTTTTTCAGGGTGATGAATTTCAAGTCCGCGCTAAGGTCATTTTTTTCTTGTTCTTGCCTCCGGCGGGGGTGCGGCGCACCCACCCTCTTCGCCCCGGCTGATCCAGTTAAGTTTTGTTCATGCTCCTTCTTCTCGGTCCCTGCCCCCCTAATCGCTCCCCCACGCAGTGGGGCCCCAAAAAACTTTTGTTTAGTTTTCATGTCTTCGCTTATAGCTTTTTTCTTTTGACCGGCTACCATTCTATGTCCTCCAGCCTGAACACCGGCCCGTCGGCACAGACCTTTTTATAATCGCCCGCCGCGCTCTTTACTGCGCAGCTATAACAAATGCCGAAACCGCAGCCCATTATGGCTTCTAAAGAGGCATAGTTTTCCACATCCAATCCTTTTAGTTCCCCGTTGAGGCTTTTGAACATGGCCTCCGGACCACAGGAGATGGTGAGGTCTATTTTTTGCGTTTCGATTATCTCCCTGATGTCGGTAGTCACGAAGCCTTTTTTCCCGGCGCTGCCGTCGTCGGTATAAAAGTAAGTCCCGGTCATGTTTAGGGCCTCTAGCTTATCTAAAAGATTCAGGTCTGCCGCGGATTTTGCTCCGTAGATCAAAAAAAGATTATTCCGGGAGACATAGTCTTCGGCTGCGTAAAAGAGAGGCGCAATGCCCCGGCCCCCGGCTACTAAGAGGATGTTTTTGTTTTCCAATCCCGGGAAAGAATTTCCCAGCGGGCCTAACAAGGTCAGAAAATCGCCTTTTTTCTTTTGGGACAATAGTTCCGTACCTTTACCCACCACCTCGTAGTAGAGCCAAATAAAAGGCGGTGCTGCCCGGAAAATACCGAAAGGCCGTTTCAGCAGCGGATCGGAAGCAGTGGAAACCGCAGCCATGACGAAATTACCCGGCCGGGATTTTTTAGCGATATAGGCTGTTTCGATCTTCATCGAGTAGTATTTTCCTTTGATGTTGATGTTTTCGCTGACCTTGCATTTTTCTTCTTTCATGGTTTAATTATGCCATTTAATACGAAATATGTAAAGGGAGCAAGCCCCGGCATTCAACACCAGCGAAAAGCAGCCCCTCATAGGCTCCCTGCGCCGCAGGGTTATAGACTGAGTTTATAGTGTCTATAAACTGTTTATGGTTTTCCCGGGAGGGCGGGATATTTAGTTAACAGTTTAACTACAAAATCCGGTTGTTCCGGGCTGAAACAGGTTGATAAAAAAGGATTCCCAGGTTTTGGCATATTTTTTTTATAATCATACCCCTATCGGTTAAGTTTGGCAAGAAAATTGCTATATGTTGATATGGGTTGCAAAACCCATAACTTTTAACGGAGCGTTTTAATTATGGAAAAAAGAAAAGACAGAAGAGTAAAAAAAAGGTTAATGGTGAAGGTGAATGACCAGGCCGGTATACTGATCGATATATCCCGGAACGGTTTCAAACTTTCCACTACCGCGGTGCCGAAGAGCCGTATGGTTGATATTGTATTAACAACGGATAATAGAACGTTTAATCTTAGGGGATATACGCGTTGGATTAGCCGCAAAGTAGCCGCTCAAAAATTGTATGAAGTGGGCATTAATCTTGAAAATGCGTCGCCTGAGTATTATAAGTTCTTAGATGAACTGCTGCCCCTGTGACGGCATTCAGCATACGACATCACCAGCTTTTGCCGGATTTGATATGATAATTGCTAATTGTTTAAATGCTAATTGCCCCGCCCCTTATAGGCTCTCCCCGCCAGGGGGCCTAAGAGCGATTGACGGGGGCTGCTTGATAAAATGTTTTGGGATACACTGCCTGACATAGCAGCGATAGACAGCCCCTTATAGGCTCCCCGTGCCGCGTCCCGGGGCCTAAGAGCGATTGACGGGGGCTGCTTGATAAAATGTTTTGGGATACACTGCCTGACATAGCGGCGAAAAGCAGCCCCTCATAGGTTCCCTGCGCCGCAGGGCCAGGCTTGGATGTTGAAGAGGAAATCTCCTACAGAGCCTACTAACTCGTATCTTTGCGGCGGGATTTTTATTTTTTTCGAGACGCCCATATAATAGTAAAGATTAAACAAGGGGATCATAGGCAGTTCTTCTAACCAGGTTTGATGAGCTTTTTTATATATTTCCCGGCGTTTTTCTTCATTTAATTCTTTTAAGCCCCGGTCTAAGAGGGAGTCCATGCGCGGGTTATTGAACTTCGCATAATTAAAGTAAGCGTCATGATAAAAGATATCTTTCATATCATAATCTATTTCCAACAGGAAACCGGAAACCGCCACATCGAAACGGGAATTTTTCAAGTACTGCAAAAAAGTATGGTATTCCAGGAAGAGCGGTTCTACCAGGATATTGTAAGGTTTTAACTCATTTCTTAGAAAGAGGACGAAATCCCGGCGCAGCTTGCTTTCGGAATTGGTGAGAATTTTTAAGCGGATGCTCTTTTTAAGAGGAGCGATGTCGAACTTTACCGGTTCGATATCGGGATTTAAGAGCAGGAAAGGGGTCTTAACTTTCTCTCCCCTACCGGCCAGGAACTTATCTAAGAAGCTGCTGCAAATGAGTATATTGTAAAAATATTTCCTGGTATCTTTATTAATCCCGGTATTCTTTAAATTAAAGATCAGGTAGGTATAGCCGAACTTTTTGTATTTTAAGAGGGTGAATTTCTCCTGCCATGCGCTCGTGTCCCGGTAGGCCGCGGCGCTTTCCGGCTGCAGTTCGATTATATCGATCTCGTTGTTCAGGAGTTTCAACGGGGCCATACGAGTGGAGGAAACCACGGTATATTCGATAAACCGGTACACTGCCGGATTTTTGGCCGGGTTATTTAGTTCTAAAATAATCTTTGCCGGTTCTTTAATCCTTTTGATTTTATAAAGCCCGGTGCCGGAAAAAGCCGTATTTTTGCAATTTCCGGGGGTGACATTTTTGATTTCATTTGCATTTAAGATCGGGAAAGTCAGGTAGTTGCGCCATACCGCCAGCGGTTCTTTTAGTTTGAGCCTGAGGCGATACCTGTCTATTTTTTCTACATCCGCGATAAAAGAAAGATTGGCTGCATAGGGGTATTTAAAGCGGCTGTCTTTGAGAAATTTAATAGTGCCCACCACATCGGCGGCCTTTAATTCGCTGCCCGCAGCGAAGAGAATCTTTTTCTTGAGTTCCAGGAGAATCTCCGTGCCTTTTTTTCCCACCTGCCAATGAGCCGTCAACCCTTTTTGCACTTTTCCTTTTTGGTCGAAGTAGAACAAAGTAGAAAAGATTTTGTTGACCACCGCCTGGGAGGTTTCGTCGGTAACGTAGACCGGGTTGAGTGAAGTGGGGAAAGTATGGATGCCCACGCGCAGTATATCGCGTTTTTCGCCGTATGCTGGAAATGTTAACAGGTTAACGATTAATAAAAGTAGTAAAGTTTTGTTTTTCATGAGCTATTTTACAGGAACCGGGAAGAATAATCAACCCCGCATTTGGGGATTCTCCCTCCTCCTGACTTTATCCTGTCAAAAAAAGTTGACCGGCGTGATAAAACAAGGTTGCTTTTGTCAACTAATATTGCACCCAATATAACCAGGACGGTTGACTTGGATTTTACTGTTTATTTTTGTAGTATTTATCTAAGTTCAGTTTTTTAGAAGCTCCAAGAACCCCGGAAAGTTACGCCAACGCTCAGAACAATGGTAAATAGATAATTAAATCTCGATATTCTCCCGGTTCAGATGCCCCCCAAATCAACAATAACTCCTCGATGGTTTCACCGATGCTCATATTCGGCTTGAGTTCGATAATCCCGGGAACATGCCCACCGTCACTCAAATGTTCGGCAAGATGTTGAGGCATACTTTTCCGGTTATTAGTAACCAATAAAAAAAAATTCTCTTCACACCAACGCAATATAGCCGGGTCATCCGTTCCCCATGCCGGAGCGCCGGGATCTCCCACTTTCCACACAACGATTCGGGTCTCCAACCTTAAAAGCTCGGTACGAAGTACCGGGGTAACGTTCTCATCGAGCAAATAGCGGATATCAGGCATGCCCCTGGAATTGCCCGTTAACCGTATGGCGCTGCGCTTTTAGCTCACGTAAATGAAGAACCACAGGTGGCGGTTTCATATCCTGCTCTTCTCTCATTCGCCGCCCATGTTCTAACCAGCCGGTGATATAACTCTCGACGGCTTGTTTGTTTTGCAGATAATAAAGGATAGTGGCATAAACTTTTTCTAAAGTTAGCGAAGGAAAGTTTTTTAAGATTTCCTTTGCTGTCTGTTCTCGATAAATGTATTCATAGAGAATCGATTCAATACCGATTCTTGTCCCCCTTATGCGAATATCGTCAGGAGCGAGTCGGTCAAAGTAGTCGTTAATATCCATATTAAAACCTCTAATATAGATTATAGTATAGTACAGTGTTTTTTTCAAGATTTAGCTTGAAAAAAAGCCACCTGACAGTGGGAACTCGAAATATGTACAACATATTGTTCATTACCGCCATGTAATGGCATAAATTTCAGTTTTTTAGCAAGGTTTTTTGAACTCGTTTGTCAAAATTATATGAGTCGAAAAATCGAAGACATTATCGGCAAACACAATGCACTGCTGGAAACCGGGGTGCGGGAAGCCTTCTACTTAGAACAGAAAATAAAATCCCGCTGTCGCGAAATAACAAACCGGCCCTCCCTGCTCGCTTCTCTCGGTCTTAAATTCCTCAGGTTGGCCGCGGCTCATGCACTGCTTCTTTTTATCCTGGTTTTTGCCAATTTTAGTTTGATTAACGCTTTCCAGGATAAAAAAGATACTCTTCCGGCGGCAGAACCGGAAACCGCTGTTTTTATGGCTGCGGTGCCGGGCAGCATCTCTTCCGCATACTTAGAGGTAAACCCATGGGAAAAATAATACTGCGTTTACTTTTTATTCTCTCTTTAAGCTTTAATATCGCCTTTACGGCCCATCTTTTTCTTTCCCCCAAAAAAAGCCCCGCCCGGGACGAATCTATAAAAGAACTAAACCTAACAAAAGAACAGCAGGAAAAAATTCGTTCTGCTTCGGCGGCTATCGACCGGGAAAACCGGGAACTATCGGCAAAAGTTGCCGAATGCCGGGAAGAATTGCTAAAGGTTTTACAGGCCCGGGAAGTGGATAAAGAGAAAGCTTCGCAGTGCATTAAGGATATCAGTGTGCTGCAGCAGCAAATCCAGGAAAATACTATAAAAAAAATCCTCATCTCTAAACAACACCTCTCCCACGAACAATGCCGCTGCTTTATGGACAATATAGGCAAAAAAATGCATGTACACCCCGACTGCTGCCCGCACGACTGCAAAGAGAAAAAATAATCAGGATGATAAAATGAGGCGAAATAATTTACACCTAAACATAACCCAGGGAGTTATATTTTCAAGCTTACTTATGGTGCTGTTTTTATTTTTCTTTCCTGCTTCCCGGCTCATGGCAGGCCAACTCCCCACCGCGCAGGACTCCCCCGAAGCGGTAGAATTGAATGAAGAATCTACTCTCTCCGACTACCTGGCTTATGCGGCCTTACACAATCCCGGTTTAAAAGCCGCGTTCTACCGTTGGCAGGCGGCGCTGGCCCGAATCCCATATGTGCGCGCTCTGCCCCAACCCCAACTCACCTTTGCCTATTTTATCAGGGAAATCGAAACCCGCGTCGGCCCGCAGCGCGGCAAAGTCGGCATCAAACAAATGTTCCCCTGGTTCGATAAACCGAAGCTGCGCGGCAGTGCGGCGGAGGCTTTCGCGGAAGCGGAAAAGCATCGTTTCGACGCCCAAAAGTTGGCTCTTTTTTACCGGGTAAAGCAAGCTTATTTCGAACATTATTTTGTGCTGCGCACCGTCGCTCTTCTCAAAGAGAGCGCTGCCCTATTGAAAGACCGGGAAGCGGCATTGGAAAGTAAATACCGCACCGGCAGCGCTTCTTACGCGGCGCTTTTGAAACTCCAGGTGGAGATAGATAAATTAGAAGAAAGGCGGCAGAGCGCAGCCGCCCTGCTGATCCCGGTGAAAGCCGCACTGAACGCGGTTCTCAACCGGTTTTTAGACGCACCGCTGGCCGAACCGCGTATAAACATAGATAAGCCCCGGTTTTTCTCTACCCAATTAGAAAACATCCTGAAAAAAAATAACCCGGCCTTAAAATCTTCTACAGCCCTAATAGAAAAAGCGAAGATCGATTTAAAACTGGCAAAAAGGAACTACCTGCCCGATTTTTCTTTAGGAGTGGATTATATGATAACCGGGGAAACCGCCATGCCCGGCGTCCCGGACAGTGGTAAAGACCCGCTGGCAGTCATGGTTTCCATCCACCTACCGGTATGGTTGAAGAAGAACCGGGCGGCAGTCGGGGCCGCGGACAACCGCTTCCTTGCCGCGCTTAACCGCAAGCAGGAGGAAGAGAACAAATTGCTCAGCCGTTTACAGATGGTAGTATACCGGTTCCGGGACGCGGAGCGCAAGATGGCGCTTTACAAAGACAAGCTGCTGCCCCGGGCAAAGCAAGCTTTGGAGGTGACCCGTTCGGCCTTTGAAACCGGGAGTTCCGATTTTCTTGATTTCATCGACTCGCAGCGGACGCTGCTGCATTTCGAGTTGGAGTATGAACGGGCCAGGACCGATTCTGCCCGGGGTTTTGCCGAAATAGAGATGCTGACCGGCAAACATAATCCAAAAGAAAAGGAAAAGTAAGAATGGGCCTACAAACAAAAGTTTTTTGGGGGTCCAGGGGGCAATTTTTCAAAAACGCCCCCTGGTCGCCGAAGGCAATAATTAAGGAGTAAAGCAAGTGAAAAAAATAATAGAACGCTGGCCGCTGTTGTTGGGTTTGTTAGCTGCTTTTGTGATCGGGCTTTGGCTCGGCGGCGGCGGGTCTAAAGTTGAAGACCACAAAGGTCATGCACACACAGCAGCCGCACAGGTTGAAGAACAAATCTGGACCTGTTCTATGCACCCCCAGATCAGGCAGCCCAAAGCGGGCAAATGCCCCATTTGTTTTATGGACTTAGTGCCGGCCAAAAGCGGTGAAACCGGCAGGGAGAATCCCCGTCAATTGACTCTATCCCCACATGCCGTCAAGTTGGCGCAGATTCGCACGGCGGAGGTAGAGCAGCGCGTCGCTGCCGTGGAAATCCCTTTAGTGGGAAAAGTAGAGTATGACGAAACCCGTTTAGGTTATATTACCGCCCGTTTCCCCGGCAGGATCGAGTCTCTTTATGTTGAATTCACCGGCGCGGCGGTGAAAAAAGGGGACAGGCTGGTATCCCTTTACAGCCCGGAACTCATCACCGCCCAGCAGGAACTTTTGCAGGCGCTGAAAGCTTCCCGGCGTCCCGGTTCGGGCAAATCTTATGTTGACTCCGCCCGCGAAAAGCTCAAGTTATGGGGTTTAACGCCGGGTCAGGTCAAAGAGATCGAGAAGCGGGGCAAACCGGCGCGCCGGTTGACTATTTATTCGCCACTCAACGGCATCGTGATTCATAAAGAAGCGGCGGAAGGTGTTTATGTCAAAACCGGCGCCCGGATTTATACCATAGCCGATCTGTCCCGGGTGTGGGTCAACCTGGACGCTTACGAAACGGACCTGCCCTGGATTCGCAGCGGTCAAAACGTAACCTTTGAGACCGCCGCCTATCCCGGTGAAATGTTCAAAGGAGACATCGTTTTTATCGACCCGCTGTTAGACCCCAAAACCCGCACCGTCAAATTACGTTTGCAAGTCGCTAACCCCCGGTACAAGCTCAAACCGGGGCTGTTTGTGCGGGCCGTGGTGCATGCCGAAGTGTCGGTTTCCGGGGAGAAAACCTTGATTCCCGCGACTGCTCCTTTGATAACCGGCAGACGGGCGGTAGTTTATGTAGCCGTGCCCGGCAAAGAGGGGGTTTTTGTAGGTAGGGAAATCCTGTTAGGTCCCAAAGCCGGGGACTATTACATCGTGCACGAAGGGCTTTCCGCAGGTGAGGAAGTAGTGGTTAACGGCGCATTTAAGATCGACGCCGACCTGCAAATCCAGGCCCGGCCCAGCATGATGTCCCCTACTGGAGGCCAGCCTGCTCCCGCTCATCATGGCCACGGCGAATCCGGTACTCTAAACGCTCCTCCAGCAGTGAAAAACAGCGTAAACAAAAGTTTTTTGGGGGTCC
>JAGLSW010001023.1 GCA_023135565.1 Candidatus Aminicenantota bacterium
CTTTTGTTTAGGGAGAATCAAAAGCTCCTCCCTGCCGCGAAGCGGCTTATAGGCTCCCCGCGCCGTGGGATTTTTGTTTAGGGAGAATCAAATGCTTCCCTATTTTTTGTATCCCGGTTCATCCCTGGGGGTGATCTCCATCAGCAGGTCTAATTTGATGATGTTGAAAAGAGAAGCGATTTCTTTATTTACATTAATAATCGCAGCCTTGCCGCCCGTAGTAGCGAATTGTTTATAAAAGTAAATGATTGCCCCGATCCCCGAACTACCGACGGAGACCACTTCCTCAAAATCGAGGACGATCTCTTTCGCCCCATCCTCAGAGACCTTGAACAGTTTTTTCTTTAGAACTTCGGCGGAGGGGATGTCGATATTCCCGGATAAGAACACGGTGGTTTTTTCTTCCTGTCTTTTTATTTTGATATTCATCTGCTTATTCTCCTTATTTTTTTTGTCTCTTCGTTTTGGCAAAATAGTCTACCTGGCAGGCAATTTTTCGGTTACGATTTTATTTACCAGTTCATCAGCGGTTGGGTGGGGCAGGGTAATATGACCGCCGCGGTTTTTCTTATTCCATTGACCGGCCACTTCTAAAGCGTTATCGTTACGGGCCCAGGCGCGCCGCGCCACTCCGTTCATCACGTCCCACTCCATGGCGGATTTTATGATGCGATCCTTTTGTTCGCTGCCGTCCAGCACTAAGCCGAAGCCGCCGTTAAAGGCTTTGCCGATGCCCACTCCGCCGCCGTTGGAAAGCACTACCATAGACATGCCCCGCACTGCATCGCCTGCGAAATTATGAACCGCCATGTCTGCGGTTACATTGCTGCCGTCTTTGATATTGGCGGTCTCCCTGAAAGGCGAATCGGTGCCGGACACATCGTGATGATCCCTGCCGATCATAACCGGGCCGATCTCACCGGCGCGGATTTTTTCGTTGAAGGCTAAAGCAATTTGCACCCTGCCTTCTGCGTCGGAATAAAGAATCCGGGCCCTGGTGCCTACCACCAGATCGTTCTTTTCGGCGTTTTTGATCCACTCGTAATTGTCCCGGTCCATACCTCTCCTGTCGGGGTCGATGCAGGACATGGCCAGCCGGTCGGTTTTCTTTAAATCTTCGTTTTTACCGGAAAGACAGACCCAGCGGAAAGGACCGTAACCATAATCGAAACACATAGGCCCCATGATATCTTCTACGTAACTTGGGTATATAAATCCCGCTTCGGGAAGGTCCGGGTCTAAAGACACTTCTTTGGCTCCGGCGTCATAGACCGCTTTGAGGAAAGAATTGCCGTAATCCCAGAAATGTGTACCCCTTTCGCTCATGCGGCGAATAAGATCGAACTGTTTAATCAGGGATTCATCGACTTTCTCCCGGAACAGCGCCGGATTTTCGCTCATTAATTTCCTCCCTTCCGCAAAAGTGTATCCTACCGGCGTATAACCGCCGCCGTAAGCGTCATGGCAGGAAGTTTGATCTGAGGCCAGTTCGATTTCGATGTCCTTCTCGAATAGATATTCCCACAGATCCACGATATTGCCATGATAGGCAATGGAAACCGGTTCTTTTTTTTTGCGGCCCTCTTCGATCCAGGCGGCGATTTTTTCTAAATCGGCGGAAACCTTAGTTACCCAGCCCTGCTTGTGCCGGGTTTCTATGCGCGAATAATCGACTTCCGCCACTACGCCGATGCCCCCGGCTATTTCGATGGCCTTGGGTTGGGCGCCGCTCATGCCTCCCAACCCCGAACTCAGGTAAACGATTCCCCTCAGGTCTTTATCCTGGGGGATATTTAGGTAGAGCCGTCCGGCATTAATCAAAGTAATGTAGGTGCCGTGAACAATGCCCTGGGGGCCGATATACATCCAGCCTCCGGCAGTCATCTGCCCGTAACTGGAAACCCCCATGGCGGCGGCAGTGTGAAACCCTGCCATGTTATCGAAAAGTCCCACCAGCATACCGTTGGTGGAAATAACTCGGGGAGCGTCTTCGCTGGAGGGGAATAATCCTAAAGGATGGCCTGAATAGATCACTAAGGTTTGTTTTTCGGTCATCTCTTCTAAGTACTGTTTAATGAGCCGGTACTGCATCCAATTTTGGAAAACCTGGCCGCTTTCGCCATAGGTGACCAGTTCATAAGGATAAAGGGCTACATCGAAGTCCAGGTTATTATCTATCATCACCTGGAAAGCTTTTGCTTCGGTAATTTTTCCTTTATATCGGTCAATGGGTTTGCCGGAGAGTTTTCCGGCCGGTCTATATCTATAGCCGTAAATCCGGCCCCTGGTATAGAGTTCTTCCATAAATTCCGGTGCGATCTCTTCGTGGAGATGGGGAGGAATATATCTAAGGGCATTTTTCAAAGCTATTTTCGCCTGGGCGGGAGATAAGTTGAATCCCCTGTCCGGAGCTTTCCTGATTCCTTCTTCAAATTCCATTCGAGGAGGTAATTTGTCAGGCAGTGCAAACTGAATGGTGTTTTTTTTGTTCATGTTTTACTCCTTAAGAGAGAATATAAGCAAAAGAGAAACGAATGTCAAGACCTAAATTCATGAAAAATTCAAGCCCGCGCTTTGCCCACCACCTGGGCAGGGTATAAGCCGCTTCGCGGCAAGGAGCGCTTTTGATTCTAAACCCCG
>JAGLSW010001024.1 GCA_023135565.1 Candidatus Aminicenantota bacterium
CGCGTGGGGGGGCTATGAGCCGCTTCGCCGCAAGAGGCAGCGGGTGAGCGCTTTTGATTCTAAATAAATAGAAGCTTTGATCAAACTTTTTCAAAAGTTTGGCCCCCGGCAGGGTCGCCGAAGGCAAGAAAATGAAAAATCCTATTAGATTAAAAATAGATAACCGGTCGGTGACTGTGCCTGAAGGTAGTACGATTCTAACCGCCGCCGCTGAATTAAGCATACCTATTCCTACTTTGTGTTATTTGGACGGGCACGAACATTTTACTTCTTGCATGATTTGTGCGGTTGAAGAGACAAAATCCGGCAGACTACTGCCTGCCTGTTCCCAGGCTGTTTCCGAAGGCTTGCAAATCGAAACTGCCAGCGAAAAAGTAAAAGCAGCCCGTAAAGACGCCTTAGATTTTTTGTTGAGCGAACATGTGGGTGATTGCGAAGCGCCCTGCCGCCGCGCCTGTCCGGCCCATATGGACATCCCGCTAATGATCCGGTTGATTAAAGAGAAAAGGTTTGCCGACGCTATCGAGGTCATTAAGCGAGACATTGCTTTGCCCGCTGTTTTGGGGCGTATTTGTCCGGCCCCCTGCGAAAAAGTGTGCCGCCGGAAAGCCTCTGACGACCCGGTTTCCATTTGTTATTTGAAACGTTTTGCCTCAGACCTGGACCTGACCCGGGATGTGCCTTACCGCCCGGAAGTTAAAGAAAAATCCGGCAAAAAGATAGCTGTAGTGGGCGCGGGTCCCGCCGGTCTTGCCGCCGCGTTTTATTTGCTTCGGGAGGGCCATGAATGCACGGTTTATGATCGTAATGCCCGGCCCGGCGGCATGCTGCGTTACGGCATAACGCGGGAAAACTTACCGGGATCGGTGTTGGACGCGGAGATCGAACAAATCTCCCGGTTGGGCGTCGAATTTCGTTTAGAGCAGGCTTTGGGCAGCGATGTCCAATTAGAAGAACTAAAAAAGCAATACGACGCGGTTGTCTTAACTATAGGAAAAGTAGAACCCCCGTTATTAGAGAATAGCGGCATCGAACTATCGAGCCGGGGCATCGTAATAAATAAAAGCACTTTTGCAACCTCTGTGCCGGGAGTTTTTGCCGGAGGTAATGCCGCCGCTGAAAGCAGGCTGGCTATTCGTGCGCTGGCTCATGGCAAAGGGATCGCCTATTCGGTTTCTTCGTATTTATCGTCTGAAGGATTTTCAGGCCCCTCATCGGCCGGGGGCGCCGCCCCCTCGCTCCCGCGCCCTTTTGATTCGCGGCTGGGGAAGCTGCGCAGCGGCGAAATTGAGGAGTTTAGCAAAGAGGCGGCGGCGTACGGGCGGGTAGTCCCCAGGAGTGGATTTTCAAAGGACGCACAACATCCGCAGCCGGTAAATGTGATAAGAAAGTCGGGTAAGAAAGAAACATTTGTGTTGTCTACGAAGGTTTACGAGGAATACAGGAAGGGTTATTCGGAAGCGGAAGCGGTAAAAGAAGCGGCGCGCTGTTTTCTATGCGACTGCCGCAAGCCCGACTCGTGCAAGCTGCGCCGTTATGCGGAAGAGTACGGCGCGGACCAGGGGCGTTTCAAGTTGACCGAAAGAAGAAAATTCGAGCGATTCGTCCAGCATGAGTTGGTGATTTATGAGCCGGGCAAGTGCATCAAGTGCGGTTTATGCGTACAGATTAGTAAAAAAGCCGGGGAGGATTTCGGTTTGACTTTTGTTAATCGCGGTTTTGAAGCCCGGGTAGAAGCGCCGTTTAAAGAGCCGCTCAGTCGCGGGCTGCAAAAAACAGCCTGGGAATGCGTCGCAGCCTGTCCCACCGGCGCACTTGCCTTTCGAGAAAAATTAGAGGGGAATAAAAATGATTAAAGATATTGCCTCCGGCGGGCAGGGGGCTTTTTTGAAAAATCGCCCCCTGCACCCCCAAAAAACTTTTATTGACCCCACTTCGTGGGGAGGGAGTCCAGCAAACCGGTTTGTGTTATTTCTTATTATAGTTTCTCTTCTTTTTTTTGCTTGTTCCGAAAAAAAAGAAGTGAAAAAAAAAGAAATAAATTATGAGTCCATTAGCTGGCCTATTTTCCGCGGCGATACGGCGCTGTCGGGAACTACGCAGGACGAACCACCCGAAAAACCCGTTTTGTTATGGAATTTCAAAACCGGTTCCGAAATTATTTCTTCGCCGGTGATCGGTTTCGGGCTGGTGTTCACCGGTTCTACAGACGGCAAAGTATACGCCCTGGATTTAAAAACCGGCGCCAAAACCTGGGAGTTCGACGCCGGTGACGATATAGAAGCTTCGCCGCTGCTGGCGGATGAATTTCTTTATATCGGTTCTTTAAGCGGTGATTTTTTTGCTTTGCATGCCCGCAGCGGCGAGGTTTCCTGGAAAGCCGAAACCGAAGGCCCTATCTACGGCTCGGCCAATTGGGTAAAGAAGCCAGGCAGCCCGGAGAAATTGATTTTCGTAGGCAGTCATGATAACAAAATGTACTGTTTCTCCGATAATCAAAAGTTTTTTGGGGTCCCGCGGCGCGGGGAGCCTATGAGGAGCTTTTTAAACAAAAGTTTTGTTCAAACTTTTTCAAAAGTTTGGCCCCCGGCAGGGCCGCCGGAGGCTAAGAGGGTGGGTGCGCCGCACCCCCGAAGGCAAAATTTTCTTATAAAATGGACACATGAAACCGATCATTTTATTAACGGCGCTCCGGCCACGGACGGCGAAATTATTATTTTCGGCGGCTGTGACGAGAAACTCCGCATCCTCTCGGTTCTCGACGGCAGGAAAAAAGGCGAAGTCCCGGTAGGTTCTTATATTCCCGGTTCCGCCGCTTTAGTGGGCAACCGGGCCTATCTCGGCCATTATGGTAATAAACTGGCCTGCATCGACATCGAGAATAAAAAAATCCTTTGGGAATATGGGGATAAAAGAAAGGGCGAAGCCTTTTTTTCCTCACCCGCCGTGGGCCGGGAGCATGTAGTCATCGGCTCGCGCGATGGCTGCGTACACTGCGTAGACCGCCGCACAGGGCGGAAGGTTTGGGTTTTCCGGACTCGCGACGACGTAGACAGTTCGCCTGTGATTGCCGGGAACAAAGTCGTCGCTGCTTCTACGGACGGCAGGCTCTATATGATCGACCTGCGCACCGGCAAAGAAATTTGGTCTTATGAAATAGGCGCGGCCATTATCGGCTGTCCCGCTGTGGCTGGGGGACTAATCGTCACCGGGGCGGCGGACGGGCGAATTTACGTATTTGGAGAAGACTCATGAAGATAGCATATATCACCCCCGGACATGGCGGGGCTTTTTATTGTCAGAATTGTTTCCGGGATAATGCGCTGCTCAGTTCCCTGACAACCCCGGGTCATGAAGTGATCAAAGTACCCATGTACCTGCCCGGCAACTTAGACGACAACGGCAATGTCGCCGGAACGCCGGTTTTTTTCGGGGCCATCAATGTGTACCTGAAAGAAAAACTGCCTTTTTATCGCCACGCTCCGGTGTGGTTAGAACGAATCTTCGATTCCGACGCCCTGCTGCAATTGGCCGCGAAGAAAGCCGGTTCTACCCGCGCCAGCGGTTTGGAAGAGATGACTATTTCCATGCTGTTGGGAGAAGAAGGACGGCAGGCGTCGGAATTAGATCATCTAATTAATTACCTGTACGAAATCAAACCCGACGTGGTGCATCTTTCCAATGCTCTTTTGCTCGGACTGGCGCACCGGCTCAAGCAGGATTTGGGCGCCGGGGTGGTATGTTCCCTGCAGGATGAGAACGAATGGATCGACCTGATGGACGAAAACTATCAACGCAAAATATGGGCTATCATGGCGGAGAAAGCCGCTGATGTGGATGTTTTTGTAACCGCCAGCCGGTTTTATGGAGCTAAATCTCAAAAGCAGTTAGGCATACCCGGCGAAAAAATAAAGGTCATTTGCGGCGGTGTGGACTTAGAGGGTTATGAACAATCGCCGCTTCCTTTCGATCCCCCGGTAATCGGGTATTTATGCCGCATGTCCGAATATTTCGGTCTCGACATATTGGTTGAGGCGTTTATTCGTTTGAAAAAGGAGAGTCCTTTTAAAGATTTAAAATTGTTTCTCAGCGGCGGTTATGTCGGTGATGATAAGCCTTTTGTAAACCGGCTGGTAAAAAAAATAAACAGTTTCGGTTTTGGAAAAGATGTGGTAATATTCAAAAATTTCGATAAAGAGCACCGCATCAAATTTCTTAAGCAGTTGACGCTCCTTTCCGTACCGGTGCCTACCGGTGAAGCTTTCGGCGCTTATCAAGTGGAAGCAGCGGCAGCCGGGGTTCCTGTTGTTCAGCCCAATGTGGGCTGTTACCCGGAATTCGTTGAAACCACCGGCGGCGGGATTATTTATGAACCCAATGACAGTGAACACCTATCAAAGGCCATCGCTTCCCTGCTCACAGACCCGGAGCGGCTCAGGAAGTTAGGCGAACAAGGCCGAACGACCGTATTGGATCGTTTTTCCATGAATCATATGGCGCAGGGCATGGCGCAGGTTTATGAAGAAGTTCTAAATAAAAGCGAATAAAAACAAGAACAAAATAGCGAATAAAAGTTGAAAAAAAGGACGAACTATACTATCATATTGTTAGGTCAGAAAAGGAGTTTAAAATGAGTACCGCGACAAAAGAAACGCTTTTTAAATATGTAGACAGGGACCTATACGATATGCAAGGTTTCGTCGATTACCGGAAACTAAGAAATCGCCTGGGCATTAAAGCGGTAAAACTCGCCCAGGCTGCCGGTAAGACGCAGAGATCAATGCAAAAGAACCCCTACTCTGAAAACATACAGGATAAACTGAGAAAAATAGTATATATATTGGTGCTTTTAAAAGAAATGCTCAGGAGCGAAGAAGAGATTGCCATCTGGTTAAGAGCGCCTAACCCTGATTACGATGGTTTATCTCCCATGGAAATTATAACTGCCGGGAAAATGGATTCTATCATAAGATACCTCGAAGATGCACAAAAAGGCGCTCTTACCTGATGAAGCCATATGATGATCTGTTAGCTGCCCTGGAAGAAACGCCCGGCATCCCCATTGAAAAATCATATTACAGGATGATGGGGATTAAATATTTGAAAAATCCCTTGAGTGCGTTAGGCTCTAAATTCACAGGGGGACGTTATAATTATATCGGTGAATTTGAGGTTTTATATCTTGCTCCAAATTCTCAGACCGCACTTCAAGAAACTATAACAAACATCAACTTCCGTTTTCCACCTAAATCTTTAGTCACGATAGATGTAGATGTTAGACACATCCTAAATTTACGGTCTAAGAAGGTAATAAACTTCCTGGGAATAAATATAAATAATTTGTTCAATCCATGGAGAAAAATCCAGGATGTCGATCAATTAAAAGCGTATACTCAAAATTTAGGCCGGGCAGTATACGATTCGCAAATATTTGAAGGTATCCAGTATCCATCCGCTAAAGTAAAGGGTAAATACAACCTGGCTATTTTTCCCGCCAGGTTAAGAAAAAAATCAAGTATTAAAGTATACGATCCCGATAAGATATTAGAACAAGTGATCGCGGGAAAGTTTTTTTTGCCTGGGGCTTGAAAAAAGTTACTATTTTGAGGATAATAAAAGATGCTGCTTGAACTAAAAAATATCGAGAAAAAATACAAAACACCCTCCGGTGAAGACGAAATTACCATCCTAAAAGACCTTTCCTTACAAGTTTCGCCGGGTGAGGCCATAGCGATCGTAGGCCCGTCGGGGTCCGGGAAAACCACGCTGCTAAATATTATCGGCTCTTTAGATAAAGCCACTGCCGGGACAGTGAGTTTTGCCGGTAAAGACCTGACCGCTCTCGATGATAGAGAACTGGCAAAACTCAGGAATTTAGATATGGGTTTTGTTTTTCAACTGCACCATTTGCTGCCCCAGTGCACGGTTCTCGAGAACGTGCTGGTTCCTACTATTCCCACCATGACCATGGGGACGGTGCGTTGGAATGTTGGAATGTTGAAAAAAAAAGGAGTGCGGAGCCGGAACGCCGCTGATGCCGAAGACCTGGCAAAAAAATTGTTGGCAAAAGTCGGTCTCGATAAGCGCTTAGATTATTTCCCGGCCCAACTATCCGGGGGCGAATTGCAGCGCACCGCTGTAGTCAGGGCGCTCATCAATAAACCGAAACTCGTTTTAGCGGATGAACCCACCGGTTCTTTAGACAAAGACTCTTCGGCAAACTTAGGCCAACTGCTGGTTGAACTCAATAAAGAAGAAGGCGCAGCCTTGATCGTAGTCACTCATTCAAGCGAACTTGCCCAACTTATGGATAAAACATACAATCTCCAAAATGGGAAATTAGAGATATGTTGATTAGCCACAGAGAGCACAGAGGCGGACCCTGCCGGGGGCCAAACTTTT
>JAGLSW010001025.1 GCA_023135565.1 Candidatus Aminicenantota bacterium
AAAGTTTGGCCGCCGGAGGCTAATTGGCCGGGTGCGCCGCACCTCCGCCGGAGGCAAGATGAAAAAAAAATGGGATATTTTTATTGTTTGATATTTTCTCTTATTTATGGTATATAGAAAATATGGATTACGCATTAAAAGAAAGAATCGGCAAACCCGAACTGTTCACCGGCAGAAAAGAAGAACTGACCTATTACCTGGACTGGATTAACGATATAAAGGATGAAAAATCCCAGAGCACCGCCATGCTGGCCCGACGTAAAATGGGCAAAACCGCCATCATGGAACGACTTTTCAATATCACCTTTTACAAAAACGACGGGGTGATTCCTTTTTATTATGAGGTAAGGGAAAATAAAATATGGCTGGTAGACTTTTGTATCGATTTTTGTTTGACTTTCGTTTACCAGTATATTGCTTTTAAGTCCAGGAAGCATGAGTATCTCGGGCCGTTCGAGAAAGGTAATTTAACCCGGGCTAAACAAACCGCCGTAAAGGAAGGATTAGAGTATGTAGTCGAGTTAATCAACGGCGTCGAAGATGCGGTGCAGAATGAGCGGGACGGTATCTTATGGGAAATCGTTCGTGAAGCGCCTAAAATCATGGCATTCAGGCAGGATGAATTCATCGTGCAGATGATCGATGAATTCCAGTTCATCAATGGCATGGTATGCCTGGACAAAAACCTGGAGAAACCGGTAAAAAACCTGGCCGGCGGTTACTTGAGCACAGCCGAAAGTAAAATCGCTCCCCTGCTGGTTTCCGGCAGTTGGGTGGGCTGGCTGATGAAAGAACTGAACAGCCTGCTCCCGGCGCGTTTCAGGTACAAATTCCTTAGAAACATGCCGGAAGATGAAGCGGTGGAGATGTTGTACAAATATTCCCGTTTTTTTAATGTCCCGGTGACCGAGGAAACGGCTTACTTGCTGACCGGTCTTGCCGAAGGCAGTCCTTTTTATATCAGCGCTGTTATGCGCTCCAACTGCCCGGGTAAAGACCTCACCACCACCGGCGGGTTGATTCGCACCCTGGAGTTCGAGACCCTGGATGACGAAGGCACAATCAAATCTTCCTGGCTGGAATATGTTTCCAGCGCTTTTCCCCAAATCAACGACCGCAATGCCAAAAATATCGTGCTGCATCTAAGCAAGCATAGAGACCGGGAATTGACACGGCAAGAATTAATAGAGGAATTAAACCTGGATATGACCGACGGCGAATTGGAAAAAAAGCTCAAAGCCCTGGTAAAGGCGGATATTATCAACCAGGGAGGTTCAAACTTTCGTTACCGGGGAGTAAATGATAATATTTTCGATAAGGTGTTTCGTGGTGTATACGAGGAAGAGATCCGCGAATTCGATGCGAAGGTGATTAAGAAAGAATACAGTGAGGAATTTGAAAAGTTAAAAAAAAAGTACTACAGTCTATTGGGAAAATTAAATTATCAAAAAGGTTATTTTGCCGAGTATTTGCTCTTAGATCAATTAAGGCTGCACGCCCGCAGAAACAATGAATTGTTAAAGTCTATTACCCGGTATTTGCCGGAGGGTTTCGATTTTTGCAATTATTCGCGGGTGTGGAAATATGACAGTTCCCCCGGTTACGCCGGTCGAATCAGTATAGACATATTTGCCCGTGCCCGGTCTGCCGGAGATTATTCTATTATCGGCGAAGTAAAGAGCCGTGATGTCAGGAAGTTTTCTAAAGAAGAAGCGGCGGAATTTGAAAAAAAATATACCCAGGTAAAAAAGCTCGAGGATATCGAGTATGCGGTCGGCTTTGTTTTTTCCCGCAGCGGATTTACAAAGGAAGCGGAAGAGTACTGCCGGGAAAAAGGGATTGCTTGCAGTGAAGATGAGAGGTGGCTGGGGCCCGGGAAGTAAAAATAAACGAAATGAAAAAAAATATTATTATTTTAGTTGTGTTGGCGCTGCTGTTTTTTCGCGCCGGATTGGACTGTGCCAACCCGAAAAAAATCCTCATCGTTTATTACAGCGCCACCGGGCACACCAAACAACTGGCGGAGGCGGTTTCGGCAGGCGCTAAAAGTGTAATAGGCGTACAGGTCAAACTTTTACCTGTCAAAGAAGCGAAAGCAGCCGACGCGCTTTGGGCTGACGCTGTTATTTTAGGCAGCCCGGTTTACAATGCCAACATGGCGCCCGCCATTTTAGAATACATCAACAGTTGGCCTTTTGAGGACGCGCCCATGCGGGACAAGATCGGGGCGGCTTTCGTATCTGCCGGAGGTATTTCCGCCGGGGAAGAGTTGACTCTGATGACCATACTCCATTCCATGTTGATATACGAAATGATCGTAGTCGGCGGCAGGGACTGGCTGAGCGCATTCGGCGCCTCGGCCATCGTAGAAGAAGAGCCATTCGGCAAAACCGCCAAAACCGGTCAAGTGGCCCCTTATTTTCTAAAAAAGGCCACTGGTTTGGGTAAGCGGGTCGCTCAAATAACACTCCGGTTTTGAAGACAATTTTCCTATTTTTGAAAGAGCAATCAAGCAGCTCGTGTCAACAATTACTGCCATTCCGAAAGCTCTTTTTCGATCTCTTCCGCATCATATTGAAAAATCGAAACCCCATATTTAGACGCATCCTCCAGGAATAACCTCCTGGGTACACCGGCAACCTTAGCAGCCTGACCTGATGATAAGATGCCTTTCTCAAATAAAGAATATAACAGCATCATTTTTAATTCAACCCGGGTGAGTTGAACTGTCTCAGGTAGATCGAGCGATATTTCTATATTCATGAATGTCTCCAACACCAGTATTATGTTAAAAATTTCGGTTTTTGTCAACCCCGCAGCGCGGGGAACCTATGAGGGGCAGCGGGTGAGGGGGACGGCGTCCCCAGCCTATAAGCCGCTACGCGGCAGGAGCCAACGATGGCCGTTTATTGTGTAGATAAACGAATCGCTCATAAAAAGTTTTGATCAAACTTTTACAAAAGTTTGGCCCCCGGCAGGGACCTGCCGCGCAGCGGCTTAACGCCACCCCACGCGCGTGGGGCCGCCGGAGGCCCTGCGGTGCGGGGAGCCTATGAAAAAATGCCGGGGAAATTTTCCTGTTTTGTCCGACAAAGAGACTTAAGCAGGAGGCTAAAATGAAACTAAATTCTAAATTAAAATGTGTTGTTTGGTTCGTCGCTTTAAGCTTTATATTCGGCGCGGGCAACAGTATGGGGGCTGCCGTGATAGAAGAACTCACACAGGGAAACAACTCTTTTTGTTTCGATCTTTACCAACAGCTAAAAAAAGAAAAGGGGAATATTTTCTTCTCTCCTTACAGCATCTCAACCGCCCTGGGCATGACCTATGCCGGGGCCCGGGGAATTACCGAAAAAGAGATGGCTAAAACGCTGCACTTCACATTATCGCAAGAGAAGCTGCACCCGGCCTTTTCCGGGCTTGCCGCCCAGATGGGAAAAAAAGAAGATATCACCCTAAATACCGCCAATGCCCTGTGGATCCAGCAGGGATTCAAGTTAAAAAAGGACTTTTTGGAAACCACCGGCCGGTATTACGGGGCAGAGCCGTTCCAGGTGGATTTCAGAGCGGACGCAAACCGGGAAAAAAGCAGGCAAAAGATAAACCTCTGGGTGGAGAACAAAACCCAAGAAAAAATCAAGGAACTGATCCCCGAAGGGATATTAACCGCACTCACCCGCCTTGTGCTGACCAATGCCATCTATTTTAAAGGGGACTGGACCGGTCAATTCGACGAATCCTATACCAAAAAAATGCCTTTCCGCACCGGGCCGGGAAAGCAGGTGGAAGCGCAGATGATGTACCGCAAAGCCTCTTTTAAATATATGCAGGACAGCACTATCCAGGCGTTGGAGATGCCCTATAAAGGCAATGAAATCTCCATGCTGGTGATTTTGCCGCGGCAGGAATCCGGGCTAGAAAAGGTGGAACAGGAGCTTACTAATACCCGGTTAGAAGATTGGACAGCCGCACTGCGCGAACAGGAAGTGTGTGTTTATTTCCCGAAATTCAAAATGACCTGCAAGTACAGTATGAAAGACACGTTGACAGCCATGGGCATGGGCAGCGCTTTTACCGATGCCGCGGATTTTTCCGCCATGGCTGAAGAACAGTTATTGATAGATGAAGTGCTCCATAAAGCTTTTATAGAAGTGAACGAAGAAGGCACGGAAGCCGCGGCAGCCACAGCCGTAGTGATGCGTCTAAAAATGTCGAGGCGGTTGATATTCCAAGCGGATCATCCATTTATATTTATTATCAAGGACAACGAGAGCGGTGGGATATTGTTTATGGGCCGGGTGCTCGACCCCTCGTATGGCAGCCAATGAAAAAGCGCCTTTCAGGTTAGAAAAGCGTATCGCTCATGAAAAGTTTTGATCAAACTTTTTCAAAAGTTTGG
>JAGLSW010001026.1 GCA_023135565.1 Candidatus Aminicenantota bacterium
CCCGTGCGCACGGGGCAAAACTTTTTATGATTTAGAATCAACCCCACGCGCGTGGGGCCGCCGGAGGCAGAGTAATTTCATGGTAGGCTAATTCTTTCCAAAAATAGCAATATACGGGATAAACTTCATAATTTACGCGATAAATTTTATAATATACCGCCTTAACTTCTTGATATACCATATAAACCCGGCTGCCTCCTTATGGTATCATGTGCCATTACATGGCGGTAATGAACAACATGTTGTACATATTTCGAGTTCCCACCGTCAGGTGGCTTTTTTTTCAAGTTTAGTCTTGAAAAAAATCTGTAAACTGACCGGGATATTTTAATAATCCACACGTATTTTTCCCGGACTATTAAGGAGGCTCCGTATGAAAAAAATAAAGGAAGAAAGAAATATTTCCCATAGGCATAGTTTTAGGAAATTCCCGGCACTAACCTGCCTGCTGCTGTGCCTGCTCTTTTTTGTCCCGGGCTGCGGCGGAAGCCGGGACGATTATTGGCCCACAACGGACTGGAAAGTTTCCACCCCGGAAGAACAAGGCATAGATTCGGAAAAATTAATCGCTATGTTTCAAGCGATTGAAAAAAAAGGGATCGAATACCACAGCATACTCATCGTTCGCGGCGGTTTCCTGGTATTGGAAGCCTATTTCAGCCCCTTCAAAAAAAATTATAAACACATTAATTATTCCGCCACCAAAAGTATGTCTTCCCTACTCATCGGGATGGCTGTGGCAGATGGCGATATCCAAAACATACAACAACCGCTACTGCTGGATTTTTTTCCCGCCTACAAGAACCAGATCGAAAATCTCGACGAAAGGAAAAAATCACTAACCCTGTTTCATCTATTAACCATGACCGACGGCCTGGAGTGGCAGGACTGGCCCTATCGCGTCGGCAGAGAAGGAGATTTTTTGAAACTGCTGGGAGCCGAAGATGGGGTGAAATATTACCTAAATAAACCGGTGCGGAATGTACCGGGCAAAACCTTCAATTACAACAGCGGGTCTTCCTATATGCTTGCCGCTATTATACAGCAAACAACGGGGAAAAGCGCGCTGGAATATGCCCGGGAAAAACTCTTTACACCTATAGGCATTAGCGATGCCTGCTGGGGTGTTTTCCAGGATGGGATCAATAACGGCGCTTCGGAACTGTACCTTAAACCCCGGGATATGGCGAGAATCGGTTACCTGCTGTTGAAAAAGGGGGCGTGGCAAGGAAAACAAATTATCCCGGAAAGCTGGCTGAGGGACTCGACGAAAGCCTATATTAAATCGGATTTTGCTCCTTATCACTACGGTTATCAATGGTATATAGACAAAGGTTCGCCTGTCTTCAATTACAGTTCACAGGGATTGGGCGGCCAGGCTATTTTCGTGATACCGGACCGGGACATGGTGGTGGTGTTTACCGGGGCCATAAGACGTGAGAAGGATAGCCCGCCTTTTTATTTTATGGATTTTTTACTACCGGCAGCCGCGGCTTCGTCGCCCTTGCCCGCCAACCCGGAAGCCAACCGGGAACTGGCCCGGATACTGCGGGAGATCGAGAATCCCCGGGCACAGCCTGTCCCGGACCTACCTGCCCGGGCCCGGGATATTTCCGGGAGAACCTTCTTTTTCGATACGAAAGGCGGCAAAAAAAACCTCTTCGGTTTGGAAACCGCCACGTTGTTTTTCGACCACGAGGGAAAATGCCGGATAAGGTTTACTTATGCGGAAAAGATGGATTATATTTCCATGGGCTTCGATGCTCTGTACCGCAGGAATCCCGGATCGAAAAGGATGACGGAGTTGGATATCCAGGTAGGATTGGATGGAATATACCGCGCCGTTACCGCGGATAGTGAAATCGGCCCCATGCCTTATTTTGCGAAAGGCGCCTGGAAAGATAATAATACTTTTTTCATGAATTATAAATCGGGCTGGTGTATACGGGGACGTTATACATTTACTTTCGATAGCTCGGACAATCTTTCGGTTACTTGCAGTTCGATATTTTACAAGTTTACGCTCACCGGCAGGATGCACAACACACCTGGAAAATAAATTTTTTCATCAAGGATAAAAGTTCTCGTCGTTTATGTCTATATTTTTCCTCTTTCCATATAAGAAGCAAATCATTATTATCGAAAACTCCCTGGTTGTTTTTTACTATTGTATTCTATAATTGGGATATTCCTGTACGGGAGATCGCATTTATTTTGAACGATAATCACCGGGCTTTTGTCCCCTAATAACCTGATAATATTGAGCCGGTAGTAAAAATCTTCATGTTTGTCTTCCTTTCTCGATTCTGTCACCAGGAGGCAAACTGCCGTCCGGGAAATTTGGAGCGAATGCTTGCTGGTGGCAGGTGATGATATTGTCGTTAAATCTTAACGAGATACTCAAAAAGCTGGCTCTGTCGTTAGAATGGGTTAAGCGCAGGATGAAATCGTTGAGATATTGGTTTATAAATGTTGCGGGTCGTGTTGAAAAGAGTTCCAGACAGTTGAGAGTGATCCTGGATCATGGTCAAAAAGCATTTGAAATGTATTTGAATTGCAGGTAGCGAATAGCAGTTTTAAAGCCCCTCCGAAAAAATTTGATGGGAATTTTAGGGTTAGTTGACATTATGGTAAAAAAGTGATATTTATAGTACCATGATTTAGGAAGTGCTCCTGTAGCTCAGAGGATAGAGCTTGGGATTCCTAATCCCAGTGCCGCAGGTTCGAATCCTGCCAGGAGCGCTCTTCTGATGCGGTTTCCCGCCCCTCCCGGAATTCCCAAAACCCCACTTACTGACATATTACTGACACTCAGGATCTTTTCCCTCTTTAAGATTTTTATTTTTGGGGAATTCGACCAGCCCTTTTTTCTCTAAGATACTTAAGTTTTTAAAAAAAATCCCCGTCAAAATTTTTGAACAAAAAGTACTGGGGAAAAAGATCACACAGAATCGGCACAACAAGATCGAGTTTGCCGGCAGTGGTGTTTTGATGCGACTTCTCAGTTCCTCCGAAACTACAGGATTCCCTTTACCGAAATTTTAGGTACTCACCGGATTTCTTTTATTTTGAAACGATCTTTTTTTTGGGGAATTCGATTATTTCTCCCGGTTCCCCTGAAACCTCGAAACTGTTGACTAACATCTGTTGGCCTTCCAGTAATGCTTTCGTGTACCGTGAGGTAGTGGAAATGTCGGCATGCCCCAGGATTTCCTGTAAAGAGACCATATCAGGGCGCTTTAAAAGTGTATAGGTGGCGAAACAATGTCTCAAGTCATGAAACCTGAAATCTTTTATATTGCAGCGTTTCAACAAACTATACCAGGATTTTTTGAGATCGATATACGGCTTCCCGGTTTTTGGGCTGGTAAATACATACCCGCTGTCCCCCCTACCCTGATACAATTTTGCGAAGAGACTCTTCATCGTCTCATTTAAAGGTATACGTCTTAATTCCCCGGATTTTGTCGATTGCGCCCTTAATGTAACAAAACTATTTTCAAAATTAACCTGGCTCCATTCGAGATTTAATATCTCGCCCTTTCTCATACCGGTATTGATGGCAATTAAAATGATATGCCTCAGCGGTGGTTCCGCATTTGCGATCAATCTTTTTATTTCTTCAATGGGTAAGATATTCTCTTTTCTTAACTCTTTCCTCATTTCGATCTTTAAAGGCACCTGTCCTAAAAAGCCCCATTTGACAGCCTTATTCAGTACACCTAACAATAAAGCTCCTTCTCTATTAACAGTCGTAGGTGAAACCAGGTTCTTTCTTTTTGCGGCTATTTCTTTCAATCTAATATTCCGGTACTGCTCAAAGTGATAATTTGAAATTTCGTCGAGGTATAGATCCCCAAAATAGGGCATAAGGTTTTTCAACCTCGAAATATCATTCTTATAACTTTTCTTAGTAGGGATGGAATACTCTTTTAGATACTTTTTGGTGAAATCGAAAAATTTTATTCTCTCCTTTTTAGCAAGTCCGAACCTGTTATTTGAAATCTCATATTGTATTTTATTCAAGGCTTCAACTGCTTGCTTCTTGTTTTTGCCGATAGATTTCCGAATTCTTTGCCCATTCAGAGTGTAACTGATAAACCATTTCTTTGTTTTTTTATCCTTATAAACTCCCATAATTTATAATACCATATCCATTACAAACTGGCAATAAAATTTTCAAACTCTTTTTTTTTGCTCTTATTAATCCTCAATTTTTTAGAATCACCGAAATAATTCATTCCATCACTTTTGTTTGCCCGATTCCTCTCTTTTTCTTCTAACCATTGGTTTAGTCTCACGCCACTAAATCTCACCACTCCTTTTCTCCCTTTAATCAGTTTCAAGCTCGGAATCTTTCTATTTAAAGCCCAATCTTTAACTGTTGAAGTTTTGACATTTAGAACCGATGCTACTTCTTCTGCTGTAAGCAGCTTGTTTTGCTTAAATATTTCCATTTTTTCCATCAGCACCTTCATTGTAAGAACAGTTCCTTCAGGCAATCCCGGTCAAAATCCTCAAGATACAATTTGATCCTTCTCAAGTCCCGCCCCAAACGATTCGGAGGCGGAAGTTTGCCCGTTTTGTTAAAATAAACCATGCTGCTCTTTATAAACCTTTTGACCGGTTTTTCCCCAAAAATGGCATGAATTTTAGCCAGTCGCGCTTTGTTTATCTTTAATTCATTCAGAGCAGCCGTCGACTTATTCCCTTTTGTAGACAAAAGGGCAAGTATAAAAATCGAAATCTCAACTACCAGCGTGATAATTATACCCATGATTTTCTGAGCCGTAATTTCATCCAACCCCCACAATTCCTTCAGGGCAATCTTAACCGATATAATCGCTTCACTCTTTTGGGATGACTCTTCTATCTCTAATCCCAAAACCGCCGACTGCACCTTGATCCAATCTTCCGGGGACGCCGGTTTCTCATTGAGAAATTTATCACGCTCAGTGACAAACTTTTCGTGGTTTGCCGTCACCTGGGACAACCTTCTTTTCCAGTAGTTACTGCCTGAATATTTTGCCACCTTATTCTCAAGGTATCTTATATCCCTATTATATGTTTCAAATTTTCCTGCGGCTTCTTTCAAATAAGCCTGCCTTATTTTGTGTATTTGTTCCTGGAACGCTTTATCATTCAACCGGCTCTGCTTGATGACTTCGGCGGTGAAAGAATTAATCGAGGCGAAAGCGCAAACTGCCGCGGTTATTACGTAAAGAGCAATCGTGAGAGCACCCAACTTTTTCCCGCTGTGCATGTAGCGAAAAAGGCAGGTGAACCGGGCGATTTCAAAAGTCGCGCTTATCAGGATCGCCATTGCCAGTCCAAACAGGACCCGGTAAAAATTAAATCCGTTCCAGGCGGATATAAGAGTGAAACCGAAAGCGATAAGGGCAAAGACCATCCTTGCTGCTAATAACTTTGTTCCTTTTTCTTTCTTCATATTCACTCCTAATTAAATTTTTTTTGCTACCAAACTATATATACAATAATATTTTTTATTTGTCAACCAATTTTATATAATAAAAAAATATTTTTTTGAAAAATTCTTGAATGAGCCTCAAATTAAGTGGAAATTTTTGATCTATAAGGGGGTTTTCAACTTTTTGCTATTTATTGAGGGCGATACCGGTCTAAAAAAAATTCATGCCCGCCGCGGGGATAATTTCAAAAAGAAAATCCTTCGTACCTGTGGAATTCCCTGGTTTTTTTTGTACGGCTATAATAGTATTTATATATAACGTTGATACAAGATCATGTATAGGTCGAATCTATTTAGTCTTGAAGAAAAATTTTATTTTTATTTGAATAATATGTTGACAATTTGATAAAATTATACTATATATAACAATCTGGAGGTACTAAGAAAATGAACGAACAAAAATTGAAACTCTCAGCGGTTGTCGCAAGCATGATGTTTTTCGGCGCCTGCACGATAAGCCAGGCGGTCGATACATTCTTTATTGCGGGGTGTATAGGCTTTGCCTTAGCCATAATAGGATGGATTTTCAAAAAGAAGATAACCGAACTTATTAAAAAGAGCATCAAGGGTAAAACTAAATTCTTCTTGATTATTTTCCTGGCATTCCTGATTCTTGAAGAAAAAGGATTTGCCCAAACAGTAGATCAAATCGATTTCTCGCCTGCTGTCGGTACATTCAAAAAAATATTGTGCGATTTTTCAAAAATAACAGCCGGAGCCTGCGGTTTTTACGGGTTGACCCGCGTCGGCTGGCTGTGTGTCAACGAGGAAAGATCAACGGGCACCTCTTTTGTTTATGCTGTTGTCGGTTTTATCCTGGCAATTATTGCAGTCGGTTTATTACAGTTCAATATGTATTAGATGATTACAATGGAAAACAAAATATACAATGAACTGAATCGAGAACCATTGGTTTGGGGCGTTCCCTTTGCTTCGTTAATGATCAATGCTTCCTTACTGGTCCTGTCTTCATGGGCTTTCATAAATTTATTCGTCGTGTGGAAGGGGATAATCCTGGCCTTTGCTTTGAATGTCGCTCTATACCTTGTGCTGCTCCTGTATACAAAAGTGGATAAAATCGAGTTTTACGGCAGGTTCCAGCGAGCTATCGAGAAAAACATCGACTCTCTAAGCAAATCCTCACAGGTATTGGTAATAAAATGATCTCTACATTTGAAACAATCAGGCTGTTTCGCAAGATGAAATTCAACCAGTGCCTTGCGGATATTATTTTTATGGTGGATTTTGTGATGCCGGATAAACCGGTCATCATGAATAAAGACGGAACGGTTTTCGCGGTTTTCGAGATTAGCGGCATCGAATACGAAAGCCTTGAACCCTCAGAGATCGACGATATAGAAAAAGAGATCAGAGTGTTTGCTGAAATCATAAAAGAAGACGTTACCATTACCAACTATTTTATAAGAAGAAAAGGCGATAAACTGAGCCTGA
>JAGLSW010001027.1 GCA_023135565.1 Candidatus Aminicenantota bacterium
GTCTTGACAAAGGGGTCCACTTTATATAGCACAATAAAAAAGAGTTGCCACTAAGATTTACCGGTATAAAACAGGAAGAATAGCCTTTCACAAGTTATAATCAACACTGCACAAGCTCCGGCAAACACTTCATAAACTGTAATCAACATTACAAAATAATAAATAAACATATCATAAAAATAAATCAATACTGCACAAGAATAAATCAAGTATACATAAGAATAAAGGAAGCCTGCACAAAAATAAAGTGACAGTACTTAACGTTCAAGCAATATTGCTCGAAATTTGTGCATGTTTTACCAGGACTTGTGAAGTGTTTACCGGAGCTTGAGCGGCCTTATTTAAAGATTGTGGGTTTTCATTTTAGTTCGTCCAGGAGTTTGGCGATCTTCTCCTGGTCCCGCTGGAGCCTGAGAGAAGCAGAAAAAACCTTCTTCGCTTCCTCTTTCTCGCCGGTCTGTAAGTAGGCATAGCCCAACACGTTCAATACCGATACATCACTGTCATACAACTCATTGGCTTTCCGCAAAATTCCGACGGCGTTTTTATACTCTTTGCGCTGGAAAAATGCTTTGCCCTGCAGAGCATAATAATTGAAACGGAACTTCTCCAGGGTTTTTATTTTTTCTACTACTGTTAAGGCCCGGGCCGGTTTGTTCCGCTTCAGCAGCAGGCGGGCATAGTCCAAAATAAGAGGCGCGTAATCGGGACGCAGGTTAAAGGCTTTTGCTAAAAAGGTTTCCGCTTTTTCTAAATTATTCAAACGCATATACTGCAAACCCAATATATGATAGTAAAGGAAGCTGTTCTCATAAGATGTGAGCCGGTATATGCCGGAAGTGTCGGCTATATGTTTGGCGGTGGAAACGGTGAACTGCTCCTGCTTTTCGGAAATCAGGACGCCCTTTGCGGTGCGTAGGCGCACCCCTGCTTCGTAATAACCGGGCGGCATAGTCTCTAATTCCCGGTTGAAAAATTGCAAATCTTTGCCGGGGGCCGCGGCCACCGGGTAACTCTTTTTATATTTCTCCGGCTGGGTCAGGTGCTGAACTGTGAAAAATATTTTGAAGTTTTTACGGTATGCGCCCCGGTCTACGCCGAATAACACCCTGACTTTATCTTCTGTACCGAAAATTTTGCGGGGATCGGGGGCCACTTCGTTATCCATAAACTTAAAAGGGATAAAAGCCCGACGTATGATTTTTTTTATGGTTTTGGAAATAATAGGCCCGGTGATAACAGGCAGATCCGGGCTGCCCGGTTTGATGGAGACGCCGGTCTCGAAATAAGTGAACTCTTTATTGACCTGGTTTTGCAGCAGCACGGACAATTTATAATCCCCTTCCACTGCCGGGAAACAGTCGGAAAAAACCAGGCTGTTGGAAAACTTGCGCAGCAGTTCTTCCCTGCCGCCGGAAAAGGGGAATCTTTTGCGGTACTCGAAAATCGCCTTTTCGCCTTTTTTCAGGCTGACGGTCATGTCGAAATTAAAGGAATAGTTATCGCCTTCCCCGGAAGTGGCGGCAGTGATATTGTTAGGACGCAGGGCAAAGTTGATCAGGTTCAAACCGGTTTCCCGGTTTTTATAGACCATCACCTGGCGCTGCGCTTCGATATAGTTCATGGAGTAATCCACATCCACGTGGCCTTTATATTTTAAGAAGTTGGTGGCATAGGTGTCGTTGATCTGCTTGCGGGGATGTTCCATCACTCGCATGAGGAGCTGCTGGCTGCGCAGGGAGGGGTTAAAATTATAGGGGTCGTCGTTGGGAATCAAAGATAAAGAGGCCCTGGCCAGGACCGGATGATAATCATTGATGGCCACATAATTGGCCTCTGTGTCTAAGGGGTTCATATCAAAGGTATCTCTCGTTTTGCGCAGCAGCATATAGGGGCCGTCGGAAGCCGGATCATAGAGCTTGTACTCGCCCATCCCGTCTTTTTTAAAGAAGACGATCCAGAAACTGGCCGGCAGCCCGGGCCTTTTTTTACCGTAGTAGGACCAGATTTGCGTGGGCACTACTTCGGTTTCCACTTCGTAGCGTTCGGTGCTGTCCGGCTGGCCCAGGATGATATAGATTTTGCCCATATCGGTTTTCCAGCCTGCCCTGGCTACGCCGTATTTAAAATATTTATTAGCATGTTGAAAGCGCTTGATCTGTTCCTGTTGGAATTCGTTTTTTTCGGTATCGGGTGTGGGGTCGCGCAGGTTCCAGAATAATGAGATAAAAACGTCCCGGTCCCGGTCGTTGTCTAATTTAAAGAAGGTGTTCTTCTCTTCTTTAGCGATGACGTGGGTAACTAATTCGAACCAATCCCGGTATTTTTGTTGGAGTCCTTTTAATAGGGATTTTTCGCTTTTGCAGAGCAGGTTCCCCGGCAGCGCCAGGGAGATTATTAAGATCGCAGGTATTATTAGATGTTTTTTTTTCATTTTGTTTTTTTTGCCTCCGGCGGGTGGTAATACTTCGTGAAAGTTTGTTAAAAAACAAGCTTTTTGATGGAGCTAACACACACCGCTTCCTCGTTCCTCGGAGCCACCTCCCGGCAAGTATCGAGAGGGTTAACACACCCCGTCGCTTCGGGGCAAAAAATAAAAAGCCCTCAGCGCCACCTCCCGGCAAGTCTCGAGAGGGGAATGTGCTCGTTGAACTCTCAGAGAGCTATCGCCCCACCACGTGGTGGGGCTTCGTGCCCTTCGTGTCCTTCGTGGTAAAAAAAGCCCGTATCCCGGGTGCGCCGCACCCCTATTGCTTAATGGCTTTTAGGATTTCTTCTATTTCTTTGGCTTTTCCCGATTCTTTATCGTAGGTCAGGTAGGTTTCGAAACTCTTTATAGCCGCGGCATTATCCCCGGCGCCAAGGTAAGCCAAACCCAACCGGTACCAGCCGTCTAAGAAATCTTCCTGCACGTCGGTGGAGCGTTCCAGGTAGTCGATGGCTCCTTTCGTATCGCCGGAATTAAAATGGAAAATGCCGATATTGTACAACACGATGTGGTCGTCTATTTTGGAAACTTCGATCTTTTTATACCATTCTAAGGCTTTTTCGCTTTGTTTCATGTTGGAATAGCTGTTGCCGATGGTAATCAACACTTTGGTATTGTCGGGGTCTTTTTCCAGCACTTTTCGATAGGCTGCGATGGCTTTTTCGTACTCATGTTTCTCGAAATGGCAGTTGCCTACGCTCAGGTAAATGATATAAGATCCGGGGTGTTTTTGCAGGATATCCCGGAAGGTTTGCAGCGCTTCGTCCAACTTACCGGCGGAAAAAAGTCGGTTGGCCTTCTCGAAGTCTGCCATCAAAGTATCTTTTAGCACCAAACCTTCCATTTTTTTCAGGGCGGTTTCTAACTCGACGATGGTCCCCTTTGCTTTTAAGAAAGTGGATGTTTTTTTCGGTTCGAAGCCTGTTTTATCGAAGTCTATATTCCACTTGCCGCTCCTGACCCAAAAGGCTTTCCACATGCCTTTTTTGTCGGTTTTTCTTTCGATAGTGGCATGGGACCTGAAAGAGTAAAGTTTTACCGTGACGCCGGGCAGGGGATTGCCTGCCGTGTCTTTGACGACGCCTTTCATTCTTGCTTTCCCTTCAGCCTGGGGATAGGCAGAAAAGGGAATTAAAACGATTACTGCTGTTAAAATAAATAATAACGTTCTTTTTTTTCTCATTTGCCTTTTCCTGTTAAGCTTGTTTATTTATTTAAAGATAATAATATCATAAAATCCTTTTCCTATCAAGAAAAAAAAACCCCACCCCGCGGCTGCGGGATGGGGCATTTTTATTTTAATCGATCGAGATTAATCGATAATTAGAAATCGATTCTGACACCGAACCTGAAAATCCTGGGGCTGGTAATCATGATGTCCTGGTTGTAGATGGAGCTGGAAGTATCGTATACCCGGTCGATGGTAACGTTGGTGTTGAAGACGTTGAAGGCGTCGATGGAGAAGGTGGCTTTGACGGAGCCGAGCTGGAAACCGCGTTCGATTCTCAGGTTGAGAATGTATTGGGCATCCAGGCGTTTTGAACCGTAGGGGCCGGTGTATGTAGCGGGATAGTCGCCCAGGCCTTCTCTTTCGATGCTGCGGTTGACGATGTATTCGGGCAGGATATAACCGTCCCTGGCCACAAAAGTGCCGCTGAAGTTAAGTTTCCAGGGCAGGGCAGCCATGAAACCGAATTTGGCCATCCACCTGGGGTTCATGGACGCATTGGAAGAGCCGCTGCTGCTGGACACATAGCCGGCGTACTGGCCGTCCAGCAATTCGACGGGTTCATGATCGGTGGGATCGTAGTTGCCGAAGTAAGACCATTTGTCGGGGTAGTAGCGTCTCCAGTCCTGGAGAGTGAACGAACCGTTGATCATCCACCTACTGTTGGCAGTCAACCTTTTCTTGAAGGTAAACTCGAAACCTAAATACTTCTGGTAATAACCGGGATTTTGCTGCACCCAGGGTGTGGTGCCTTCTTCGATGCCCGGTTTATACTGCCACCAGGCATAACCGCCGTACTGTTCCGGCATGTAACCGCCGATTTCCCAATCGTCGGGGGAAGGCAGTCTTTCCACTCCGTTGGCGTCTACGTAATAGAGGGTCATATAGTCCCTGTACATCTTACGGTAGATGATACTGGCGCCCACGGCAATATCTTTCAGCAGTTCATGCTCGATTCCACCGGTAAGCTCCTTAACCAGGGGTGATTTCACGTTGGGGTCGTACATTTTGGAGGGATCTAACTGGTTAAAGTAATCGTAGGTGCGGTAATAAGTGACTTCATCGGCGGAAGCCAACTCATCCAGGTTTGTGTCATCCCAGGAGAAACGCGCATAACCATAGGTGCTGGCCAGGTTGTAGGGGAAATCGGGATCGATGTGCTCACCGTAGAGACCGTAATTGAGTTTTAACAGGGTTTTGCCTCCGCCGGTGAAATCGTAGATTATACCGATACGGGGGGAAAAGTTTTTCCAATCGAAATTAATATCCTGCGCCTGTACCGATACTGCCGGCAGGTTGTAGGCGCCGGCCCAGTCCACGCTGGAGCCGGGTACGTCCATTGCGTTAACCCCGCCGCCCTGGATGTCGTACCTTAAACCTATTAGGATGGTTAACCGTTTAAAATTGAGAGAATCCTGGACGAAGAAGCTCCAACGGTCTAAGTTGTAACTGTAGTCGGAATTTCTATAGATATAGGCCCGGTAAGGATCATTGTCCGTAGGGCTGTTATAGTACCTGTAGTAGAGCCGTTGGGATTGATAGGTTCTTTTACGTTTGCCGGGGAAGAGTTTATATTCCGCGCCGAATTTGACTTCGTGGTTGGCGCCTAAGAATCTTTCGATAAACAGGTTCCCCATCAACTGGTAGAAGTGTTGGTGCCTGATATAATCGGATTCCCGGTAAGTGCCCCAATAGGTGCCTAAGTCGGCATTATAGTAAGCGATGCCGCCAACCGGGCCGATGGGAGTCAGCAGGAAGCCGCCTTCGAAATAACCGAATTTGGCGGAAAGGAACAGGTTGTCGTTGACAGTCCATTCATCCTGGAGTTTGAAGAAAGGATGGGGCCCTTTCTGGTTGTAGTGGGATTCCCAGGCGTCTAAGTGGCTGTTGCTGACCCGGCCTTCGACCCGCTTGTCGGAGAAGTTAAAGAAACCCTCTATCCTGTGATTGCCTAAGACGGTGTTGAGCTTCAACTCGTAGTTATAGAGTTTTTGGGTCTGCACTAAAGGATTGCCTGCTTCATCCTTGACCACCGCGAATTTTTCGATATCCTGAATAGAACCGCCCATCCAGAACCACAGTTTGTCCTTGATGATGGGGCCGCCGATATTTAAGCCCATATCATTGATCTTTTTAACGGACGCCGGGTTGTAATCCTCCACATTAAAATCCGCCGGGGCGTTTGTGCCCTGGAGGCCATCGTTGGTGAAATAGAACCTGCCGCCCCCGGAGAACCTGTTACCGCCTCTTTTGGTGATCAGGTTGATATTGGCGCCGGCAGTCATGGTGGTGATGTCGGCCGCTGCGGTCTGGATCTGGATTTCTTCGAAAGCATCGAAATCGTAGTACTGGGCTGCTCCGCCGGTGGCGATCTGGTCGGTGGTATTGACGCCGTCTGTATTCCAGTTGGCGCTGCTTCTGCCCACACCGCTGGAGACGAAGTTGGACTGCTGTCCCGATTCGGAACCGCCGATATTGGCCCTATCCATTGCCAGCCCGGGAGTTAGCTCCAGGATGACGAAGGGGTCCCTGGCCGTAGGTAGGATTTGCAATTCTTCTTTGGTCAGGTTGGTGGCGTGGGTGGTTTGTTTGGTATCGATGGCCCTGGGCGCCGCGGTAACGATTACTTGTTCCTGTAATCTTTTGGGCACCATGGTCATGTCCACGGTGACGTTTCCGCCTAATTGTACCGTGATGTTTTTCTGGATCAACACGGCAAAATCCTCTAATTCGGCCTTCAGTTCGTAAATTCCCGGGGTCACCGAGATGAACTTGAAACTGCCGTTGGTACCGCTGATGGCAGTCATTTTTCCGTACAAATCGGACTTGAGGGTCATTAAGGCCCCCGGGATGCCGATGTTGTTTTCATCCATAACAGTGCCGTAGATGTTTCCGCCCTGTACCTGGGAGAAACCGAATACAGCAGTCAAACACAACAGTGTAAAAAGCACAACAGTTTTTTTCATATTACCTCCTATTTTTTTTAGGTTTATATATTGCCTCTTTTCCCGGTTAATCTCCGGGGAAGAAGGCTTTTTTTCCTGGGGAAAGAATGGCGTACCGCCTGTGAGAAGAGCTTGCTTCGGTGGCATATACCGCTCCCCGGGTCTACGAAAATGCCGGGGAAATATAAAGATGGGGGAATGAATTTTTTGGTGCCGATTCCTTCTGCCGGTACAAAGTAAAGCAATATATATAGTTATATCCATTTTAATATGCTAAATTGCCACAAAAGCCAGCGTGTGAAAAAAAAAGTATAGCACACATTAATAGGAAAAGCAATTTTCATTCCATTTTGCTATTATTTTTTTCTCCTCGCCCCGGTAAAACGCTTGCGCCGGTGGGAGGCATTGTCTACCTGTTGTTTACGTTTTATTTCCCCGGTTAATTTTTCTTTCCCGGCGTGTGCGGTGTTTCTTCTTGTTGGTAAAAAATCCATATTTTTGGATTTTTATCCAATTTTTTGGATTACCCCGGCCCCGCGGGCGATTAAATAATCAGGTCGAAAGGCAAGTCGCTTATATCTCTTAATCTTTTTCCATCTTTTATAACCTTCAAAATTCATTCAAACTTTCCAAAATCCTAAGATATATTCAGTATGCATCCGGGTCTCGATCTGGGAACCGGTTTTATTATGGCTGGTAGGCAGCATTCTTCTATTCCTGTCGATGCTTCTTTTACCGGTATGGGCCATTTCAAACCCGTGAGTTTTTCCTATTTCAGATAGGCACAAATGGGTCTCCACATCTACGCCGCTCAACACGGAAGATGCCACTACGATCACGCACGCTCTGCCATGCTTGAGAACCCGGTACATCTCTTTTATCACTTCACACATTTCAGAATAATAGCGGTGTAAAGCACGGCCTTTTTTTTTATTTATTTTTTTTAACTCCAACACTTTGCTCTTTGAATAAGCGGGTAAATCATTTAGACGAAAATTTAGCGTGGTTTCCGAACCTAAATAGGTTTTTCTTATTTGTTTTAAGTCGCTTATCTTGCAGCCGAACCAGACCAGCGAGAATTTGTGCGCTCTCATATAGTCGATGGCGTTATTGGCATAGGGAGGAGATGTAAAAATTAAATCGACACTTTCGCCTGCTAAAGGCATATTTTTAGCATCCGCTTCCTTTAAAAACACTTCCGCCGGCGGCAGTTCCTGGAATTTTTGCAGGTTCTTAAATAACCTTTTCGAAAAGTCCTGGAATGCGGAATTCGGTACTTTGGATAAAACGCGGTGCGGCCTGGTATGGGCGAGGTCATAGGCCATGGTTACTCCCCCGCTTTTGGTTATAATAATACTCGAAAAAATCAACATTAAGAATTGTTTTATGGCTTCGTCTGCTATTTTTTCGATCTCCCGGATTAAGGCCAGCAGCTCCAACTGCGTGTCTTCCAGGAACCAATAATCCAAAAAACTTAATGTTTCGGGATCGAACCTTTTTTTTAATGCGTCTTTTAACTTATCTTTAAAGAAGTCGAATTTCTCCCTGGCCTCTTTTAAAACCCGGTACGCCGTCTCAACGGCTGAATCCGGCGAAAACCTTTGAAATTTAGCCCTGCCGATGATCAAAGATAGGGGGTCGATATCAAAACCTACGGATTCTCTATTCAACAGCGATGCTTCAAGCAGTGTTGTGCAGGAGCCGGCCATAGGGTCTAACACTCTCCCAGCTACCGGCGTTAAATTTTCGATAAACAGTTTCGGCAGTTGCCAGGGAAATTTTGCCGGGAAAGCGTGCCAGTAATGCCGCGGTTCGTGGTTATTCCTTGAAGATTTAAAATCCAGGTTCGTTTGTAATAGCTGTTCGCAAAGCTCACGCTGGGCGGCGTTATCTTTTCTTTTAAACCGGCTAACAACCTCAACATTCATATCACGATTCATATTTTTATCACCTGGAAGAGTTTAACAATTTAGGAGCAAATTGTCAAACCATACGGCGGCCCCCAGCAATTCCGCAAAATTTT
>JAGLSW010001028.1 GCA_023135565.1 Candidatus Aminicenantota bacterium
AAGATCGGGAAAATTGAATAATGCTTAAGGCAACAGTATTGCAGGGCCGCCGGAGGCAAAGTAATTTCATGGAAGAGTTAATACATCCGACGTATCGTAATACCGCATAAAAAAATAATTTTTTTTGGAGGAAATGACTTATGAAACTTGACATTGTAAATACAATGTGGTATATTTGGGGCATGAAACCTTTTGAATGGAATAAAACGAAGAGCGAGTGGTTGAAAAACGAAAGAAATATTTCTTTCGAAGAAATAGCAATCGCCCTGAGTGAAATAAAAAGGGTGCCCGCATTTAAGCATCCCAACCAGGGAAAATATCCGGGTCAAAAGGTTTTTTTGGTGAATATAAAAGGTTATGCGTACATGGTTCCATTTGTCGAAGACACCGAAAAAATATTTTTAAAGACAATATTTCGGAGTCGAAAGGCAACCAGGAAATATTTAAATGCCCAACAAGGAGAAAAAAATGGCTCAAAAAATGGCTGAAACCGATGTGTCGGTACTGGATGACCCCGAAGAAGAGAAAGCGATTTTGCAGGCATATGAGAAAGGGGAATTGGTTCCCGTAGAGAACCCGGAAGAAATGAGCGAAAAACTGATAAACGCTGCCCGGGCAACACTGGCAAAGACAAAACACATCAGTATACGTGTATCTGAAAAGGATTTGAGAAAAATAAAACTCAAAGCCTTAGAATCCGGGATACCTTATCAAACGATTATCGGTTCTTTGCTGCATCGATATGCGGAGGGTAAAATTACTCTCAACCTCTAAAGGATTTTTTTAGTCTACCCTTTAAAGTTCACTCAGGGTTGATGCTTTAGCCGGGATTTTTTTGCCTTGCCCAAAACTTTATATTATCGGACGGGTTTACTGCTGCCGGGCTTTTAGCTCTTTCGATCTCCTCCCGAACACTTTAAAGCAATGATCGTCATATCGTCGTACTGTTTGCAGCTTCCGGCAAATTCAGTAACTTCCTTAAAGATGGTTTCCACCATACTTTTGACATTTTCCCGGTGATTGTCTATTACCGATTGGAACAATCGTTCCTCGCCGAACTCTTCGGAACCGGGATTCATCGCCTCTATAAAACCATCGGTATACAAAATCAACCAATCATTTTCTTCTAATTGCAGTTCGAACTCCCGCACAGCGGCGCTAAAAAACTTCTCCTTTCTTATGCCTAAAGCAATGCCCTCGGGCTTCACCGGGGAACCGACTCCTTTTCGGTGCTCATAGTGGACTGCCGGGTTATGTCCTGCCCTGACACAGGCGACTTTTTTTGAGTTCCAGTCCAACACGGCAATAAACATAGTAACAAAAGATTTCCGGTCTATGGTTTTATACATCTGTTTATTGACATTGATGAGCACTTCTTTAGGAGACAGGTCTTCTCTCATATGGGACTGGATAAACCCTTTTGTCAGCGTCATATAAAACGAAGCCGGCGTGCCTTTCCCGGACACATCGGCAATCACCATTGCCAGCTTATTTTTCCCCAAAGGGATAAAATCATAATAGTCGCCGCCCACCTCTTCCGCCGGTTGGCACATGCCCGCTATATCGAAACCGGGGATTTCCGGGTCTTCATGAGGTAAAAGGGATTTCTGGATATTCCAGGCAATTTCCAATTCTTTTGCCAGGTGTTCTTTTTCGATTTCCACCTGGATATCCTGCAGGGAGACTAACGTGTAGAGCTCGCCCTGCATGATAAATTGCGTGGCATTGATGGAGAGGTACAGCGGTTTGTTCGAAGACTCGATTTTCAGGGAAGTGCTGGACCCGGGTTTCAATTTCAGTAAGGTATTTACCAGGGGTTTGCTAAATTTCTCCAGCGCTTTGATATTCTTCAAACGGGTGATACCCAGCACCTGTTTTGCAGCGGTATTCAGGAGTTCCACATCGCCGTCTTTTTTGAAAGCGATCAAACCTACCCGTACGTGTTTGATTACGGTTTGCAGGTAGCGGAACTGCGTCTCTTTTTCGGAACGCAGGTCTAAAAATTGCCGGTATACCTTATTAAAAGATTTTCTCAGGTTATCGAAGGAATTCCCTAAGTGCCGGTCCGGGAAAGTCTGGGTGAAATCGTCGTTCTGGATAGACTGCAAGAAACGGTCTAAATCGCGGTTTGTTTTTTCCACGAAGCGGGTCAGGTTGTATATCAAGTAGGGAATCAGCATCCCCAGCACTACTTTTGAGATCAGGTAGTCAGGATTTTGCAGTAAAAAGAGGAAAAGAAAAATAGTCGCACTTATCAGTATTACGCGCAGGACAACCATCAAACGAAAGCGGCTAAAATATCCGGGCATACCTGTATCATACCACAAAAAGCAAAATTTTGTGAAAATAAAAGAAATTTTTAGTGGAAATTTTTTCCAAAAAATTATAGAATATACCGGCAGGAGAAAATTTGGAATTCTCCTCAAGTGTATGAAAAATGATAGAGTATACAGACCCGGAAATCCAGGATTTAATCGCAATGCCCAAAAAAATAGTAGTGCGCCCCAGGAAAGAGATGAAACTTCAGAACAGGCACTATCGAAACGATATGAAATTAAAATCTTCTGATGAACAGTATGAATTTTCCGTATTTATGCGCAAGCATGCTGATTTTAATGAGAATTTTTCGATCGGGCTGGTTTTTCATCCTCACCATGAACCCAAAGAGTATGAGCTTATTCGATGCAACGGACCACATGGCTGGCATTTTCTTTTTGAACATCATGAAGCCTCTCATATCCATATTGCCAATGAGAAAAACATCAGGGAAGGTTTAAAGGAAAATAGGGATGCACATGTTACCACAGGATATTCCACATACGAAGACGGATTGATCTTTTTCCTGAGAAAATGCAATATCGTAAATGCGTCCGAATACTTCGATTTAGAAAAACAATTACCGTTACCTTTTGAAGGGGATGCATAAAATGGATTATTTAAGTTTATTGAAGGAGCAGTTTAATAATAGGATAGCCGTTAAAGAGAAGAGAACCGGCATATGGCAAATTTATGCTCCTTTTTATCACGAAGATGGCGATATGGTAGAGATATTCCTGGAAAAGTTAGAAGACGGTAACGTCCGGGTTTCCGATTATGGCATGACAGTGATGAGACTTTCCTATTCTTATGAACTGGACACACCCAAAAAGATGGAAATATTCGGTAAGATTTTAAGCGAAAACCAGGTCAATGAAAAAGAAGGAAGTATTTACATCGACACAAGACCGGGATTACTTTATGGAACCATTACCCAGTTTGCCCAGACCATTGCTAAAGTTTCTAACATGAGACTATATAAAAAAGAAGTAATCCGATCTATGTTTTATGAACTTGTCAAAGAATTTGTGGGCGCGGAATTGGCTGAACATAAACCTCGATTCAGTATGCACCCACTGCCGGATAGACCGGAACTTGAAGTTGACTACTCATTTAATGACAGGAAATACCCTCTATATTTATTTGCGGTGAAAGATGATAACAAAGCAAAAATGGTTACAATCTCCTGCCTGGAATTCTTGAATGCGGGGGTCCCTTTTACAAGCGCTGTTGTTCATGAAGAGTTTGAATCTTTATCAAGGACCGACAAGAAACTTATTCTAAGTAGAACCGATAAGCAGTTTCCAACCTTCGCCGACTTTAAGATGAATTCTAATCGTTATATAAGCCGGGAATTATCCCACTAATCGTTTGCTTCTCAGCCGGACCGCGAAGCGGAGGCGCAGCGTACCCACCCTCTAAATTAACAGGAGTTTTGTTCAAACTTTTTTGGAGGTTCAGTGTGCTGAGGCCCCCAACTTCATTTTGACGGGGGCGGTGTGCCGAGGCCCCCAACATCAATTTAATGGGGGCGTCACCCGGCAGGGCCGCCGGAGGCAGGATGTAAATTTTTATACGGGGAAATATCCCGGTTCTGTCCGACAAATAAGTCGAACATCGAAAACCAATATCAGGAGGATATAATGAAGATGAAAATGAAAGTATTAACGATTACGTTGATGGGGCTTTTGGTTTTTAGCTTTTCGCTCGGTGCGAAAGCAAAAAAAGAAAAACCTTTGGTGCAGTTGGCTATATTACTCGATACCAGCGGCAGTATGGAGGGACTGATCGAGCAGGCCAAAACCCAGTTATGGAAAATCGTTAACGAGATGGCCCTGGCCAAAAGGGACGGCCAGAGTCCCCGGCTGGAAGTGGGACTTTATGAGTACGGCAAAGATTCCATTCCTAAGTCTGAAGGTTACTTACGCATGATTGTCCCTTTATCCGAAGATTTAGACAGGATTTCTGAAGAGTTGTTTAAGCTCAGGACTAATGGCGGCAGCGAATACTGCGGTAAAGTGATCCAGTCGGCCAGCGATGAATTACAGTGGAATAAAAGTAACAAAGAATTCAAAGTGATTTTTATTGCCGGGAACGAACCCTTTACCCAGGGGAGTGTGGATTACAAAACCGCCTGTAAAGCAGCCATATCCAAAGGAATCATCGTGAATACGATTTTCTGCGGCAATCATGAAACCGGTATCAGGACTTTTTGGAAAGACGGCGCCGACTTGGCCGACGGTAAGTATATGAACATCGATCAAAATCAGAAGTTGGTTCATATTTCCGCGCCCCAGGACAAAGAGATAGTCGAGTTAGGCCGGGAGTTGAATAAGACCTACATCGCTTACGGCAAAGGCGGCAGTAAGAAAAAAGAGAGGCAAAAAGCCCAGGATAAGAATGCCATGGCTGTCAGTGAAGAAGTGATGGTACAAAGGGCAGCGGCCAAATCCACCCAACAGTACAAGAATGTTGCCTGGGACTTAGTAGATGCGGAAAAAGAAGGTAAAGTCAAAGTTGAAGACATGAAAGATGAAGACTTGCCCGAAGAGATGAAAAAAATGAGCAAGGAAGAGCGCAAAGCCTACGTCGAGAAGAAGCAGAAGAAGCGGGCCGAAATCCAGGCCAAGATACAGCAGTTGAAAAAGGAGCGGGACAAGTATGCAGCCGCAAAGAGAAAAAAGATGGCCGGGGATAATACCCTGGATTCTGCCATGATATCGGCCATTAAAGAGCAGGCAAAGACCAAGAAGTACAAATTTGAGAAGAAATAAGCGGACGGTGCTTTTGTAGAACTGCCCCCGCAAAAATATTGTTTAGCTCAACGTTTGGGCAAATTCCAAGGCGTTTGGAAGGGGCACAAACGTATCGCTAAATAGAAGTTTTTGGAGGTGTCGGAACCTTTTTTCAAAAAGGTTCTGACCCGCCGGAGGCAAATTAGAAGGAGTAATAAAATGAGATTTATATTTAAGTTTCCCGACATAGGCGAAGGTATCAGCGAGGGGAAAATTTTAAACTGGTATATTAAAAAAGGCCGGCAGGTTAAATCCGGTGAAGCCATCGTAAAAATGGAAACCGACAAAGTAGTCACCGACATCCCCTCTCCTCATGACGGCGTGATTGCAGCGATTTTCGGTAACGAAGGAGACGTAATAAATGTAGGCGACCCGCTGGTAGAGATCGAGATCGAAGGCGCGGAAGGGAAAATTGCCCAAAAAATCGCTAAAGAAGAACCCGAAGCCATGTCCAAAGAAACAGTAGATGAGAAGAGTTTCGGTGTTGTGGGCAGCCTGGAAGTAGCTGGCGACGCGGCCCGGCTGCCTGCCGGCGACGAAGGGCTGCCGCCTAAACCGGAAGAAGTTCCCCGCCGGAAAGCCCTGGCTACTCCTGTTGCCCGGGCCATGGCCGGGGATTTAAACATCGACATCGGCAAAGTGCGCGGCACGGGCCCGGCCGGTCGAGTTATGAAACAGGACATCCGGGACTACTATGAAAACCTACAAAAAGGCGAACTAAAAGTTACGCCCGCCGCGGCAGCGGCACAGCCCGGCGTACTGCCGGTGGAATATACGCCCCTGACCCAGATTCGGAAAACCATTGCCCGGAACATGAGCCGTTCCAAACAGAATGCCGCCCACATGACGGTTTTTGAAGACGTGGAAGTATCGGAATTAGTCAAACTAAGAGCGAAGTACAAAGAGCAATTTTCGCAAGCAGGCTTAAAATTTTCTTATATGCCTTTCATATTAAAAGCGGTGGCGGCAGCGCTGACGCACCACCCTGACCTTAATTCCGAATTGGACTTAGAAAACAACCGCCTGATCTATAAAAAATACTACCACATCGGCATTGCGGTAGATACGGACAATGGCCTGGTAGTACCCGTAGTGCGCGATGTAGACAAACGCTCTATCCGGGACTTGACAGCCGGTATTGCCGCCTTAGCGGAAAAAGCCAGGGAGAGAAAGTTGAGCCTGGAAGATTTTAAAGACGGTACTTTTACCGTCACCAACTACGGTTCTATTGCCGGGACGTACGGCGTGCCGGTGATAAATTATCCCCAGGCCGCCATCCTGGGCAGCGGCAGGATCATGAAAGTGCCGCTGGTTAAAGGAGATGAAATCGTCATCGGCCAGGTACTGCCTCTCTCCATGTCGGTAGACCACCGCATCGTGGACGGCGGCGCGGCGGCGCGGTTTATACTGGAAGTCAAAGCATACCTGCAGGATCCGGTATCGTTGTTTTTGGAATAGGAGGAAAAAATGGATTATGATCTAATTATTATCGGTTCCGGGCCCGGCGGTTATGTAGCTGCCATCAGGGCAGGGCAGGTAGGTTTAAAAACCGCCTTAGTGGAAAAAAATAAGATCGGCGGCATGTGTTTGCACTGGGGCTGCATCCCCAGCAAAGTGCTGCTGGAAAATGCGAAAAAGATGTTGGCGGTAAAAGAGGCCGCGGGATTCGGTGTGTCCGGCATCGACCTGGATAAACTCACATTCGACTGGAAAACCGCCTTAAAAAGATCGCAAAGGATAGTCAGGAGACTCAGCAAAGGCGTCGAATACCTGTTAAAAAAGAACGGGGTGGAAATCATACCGGGCGAAGCGGAAATTACTTCCGAAAATTCCGTCAGCGCCGCCAACCGCCTGTTAGAAACGAAGAATATCATTATCGCTACCGGTTCGAGACCGGCAAAGCCTGCCTACGAAGTGCCCCGGGGCGCCATCATCGAAATAGAAGAATTTCTGCGCTTAGAAACGCTGCCGCAGCGGGCCTGTGTGTTAGGCAGCGGCCCTCATACCGTGGAATTAGCTCAATTTTTCAACCTGATCGGCAGGGAAGTAAAATTATTAGTTCCGGGAGAACAACTGCTGCCGGGAGTAGACCCCTATTTAGAAGACTATATAAAAAAGACTTTCAAAAAATCGAAAATCGAAATTATCTTTTTCTCTGAATTGAAGGAGAAAGGTGACGGCAAAATCGAAGCGGACGGAATAGAATTGGACTGCGACCTTATTATTAATGCCGCCCTGCGCAGAGCGGTTTTACCTCCGGCAAAGATCGAACTTGCTTTAGATAACGGTTTTATAAAAGTAAACGATTATATGCAGACCGATTTTGCCAATATCTATGCTGTAGGCGATGTCAACGGCAGGAGTTACCTGGCCCATGCGGCTTCCGCCCAGGGGCTTCAAGCTGTAGATATGATAAAAGGTATCAAAGCAGAATATAAAGACTCAGCCATCCCCATGAACATGTACACCTACCCGGAGATGGCCCAGGTGGGCTTATCGGAACCGGAAATCCAGGCCCGGGGCAGCGCTTACAAAGTCAGTGAATTCCCGCTTTCAGCCAACGGCAAAGCCCTTGCCGAAGGGCACAGCGAAGGAATCGTGCGCGTATTGGCGGACAAAAAATACGGCGAAGTGCTGGGTGTACAGGTTATTGCCCAACATGCCACCGACATGATCGCGGAAGCGGCTGCAGTATTGAAGTTGGAAGGCACCATTTTTGATGTAGCAAAGACGGTACATGCTCATCCCACGGTTTCGGAAGTCTTTATGGAAGCCGGTTTTGCTGCTTTCGACCAGCCCATCCACAAATAGCCCCGGCCCGGCAGGACCGTGATAGAAATAAGAAAATACGATCTACCCGACGCCCGGCTGCTGGAAAGCAATTGCGATGATGCCGAACTTTTGGTATGGACCCCGCCATTTTTTTGTATCGTAATGGGACAGTCCGGCAAAGCGGCCGAAGCGCTGCATGTAGAAACAGTAAAAAAAGATAAAATCCCGGTATATAAAAGACCTTCCGGAGGAGAGACAGTTGTTTTGTCCGGCCATACCTTAGTGATCTCCTACCTAAAAAAAAACGAACCGCTGCGTTCACCCAAACTTTACTTCAACCGTTACAATGAAAAAATTATAGCAGCCCTGCGCGGGCTGGGAGTCGAGCATCTCTCCCGGGCAGGAATTTCGGATATATGTATCGAATCTAAGAAAATATTAGGCTCATCCATTTACCGGGATAAAGATACGCTGCTGTATCATGCTGTTTTAAACATTTCCGAAACGGCGGAGAACATCGGGAAATACCTCAAACATCCGGCCCGGGAACCCGGTTACCGGCAGGGACGACCACACCGGGATTTTGTAACCTCCCTAACCGACCGGGGCTATGATCTTAATCCTAAACTTATCAGGTCGATAATCTTAAAAAAGTGGGCAGAGGATGAGAAATTCGACCAAAAGCTTTGAAAATTATTAAATTTTATTGTAAAATAGGAATATGAATTTAAAAGAAAAGCTAAGAACTATTTCCCGGGACAAGTTTACCGGCTTCATTTATATCACTATGGCGTTCTCTGTTTTATTGATCCTGCTGAGCATTATCAACCGCTTTTTCGACCTTGACGAATTGCGGCACCTGCACAGCACCTGGTACACAGCCAACGGTTATGCTCCTTACAGCGACTTTTTCCAGACCAGCCACCCCCTATTGTGGGTACTGCTGGCCCCATTATTCTTTATTTTCGGCAACTCCATAATCGTACTTTTTATTGCCCGGTTCATTATGGTTCTCTTTACCTTTGCCGGCATCTACCTAATTTTTCTCATCGCCAAAATGGTCACCAGGTCAAAAGAAGTGGCCCTGCTGTCCGTCGTATTTCTTCTTTCATCAGTCACTTTTGTCCAGATCGGTATAGAGGTGCGCCCCGAAGTACCGCAGCTCTTTTTTGGGCTGCTTTCTTTCTATTTCCTGATGATTTTTTTTCGCCGCAGAAGAATTAAACACATTGTATTATCCGGGATATTCGCTGCCTGCGCTTTCTTGTTTATGCAAAAAACCATTTTCCTCCTGCTGGTCTATATCCTGGTTTTTGCCCATAAATTCTACAAAGGCGAACTCTTTTTAGAAAATAAAAAAAACATTCCTACAGGTAAAGAGAAGATAGAGGAAAATGGCAGATGGCCGCAGTTGAAAACCATAGGTCTTTTTATCCTCTCTTTTTTTACCCCGCTAATGGGCCTGTTTGCGTATCTAATCGTTAGCGGTTCTTTTTCGGAATATTTCTTAAGCAACTGGCTCGTACCCGCCGGTCTACTGGATTCATACTCCCCCTATCACACGATCTTAGGCCTGATAATCGAGAATCTCCTCTTCTGGTATTTCTTATTTTCCGCAGCCGCTGTTTTTTTTATATGGAAAAGGAAGAAAGGCAACCGGGAAATACGCCTGCTGACATTTATTTCCATACTGCTTCTTATAGTTCCTACCCTATTAACCAAGATGCCTGATCAGCAGAACTATTTGTTTTTCATTGCCTTTGGAGCTATTCCCGCCGCCTATATTTTCAAAGCCATTTGCATTAATTACAATTTTAAGTTGAGAGGCAAGATCACCCTACTGGCAGCAGCGGTAATTTTGCCCATTTTTATTTTAACGGCGATGCTCACCGCATCAAACAAATTCCAGGTAGATAAAATAAGTTTTGTATTGGAAAATTCCTCAGATACAGACACGGTGTATGATGGAAGAGCCGAGTTTAACCTATTCAGGAAAGATTTGCACTACTTCTGGTACGGTCTTTCCAACAAGAAGGAATTTGCCACCTACAACAAAATAACCGGCAATAAAAATTTCGGTAATTACGATATTTATGAATTGATTCATGACAAAAAACCGAAATTTATTTCCAACACCAAGTTGAAACCGGAAAGAAGAGGATTGAGTAGGCTTTATATTAAAACAAATTTTAAGGATCTATATATAAGGAGAGAGTAATACCTCCCGAAAATGCCATAAAACCTTGATAATAGATAGTCTACAGGCACCAGTCCCTCTCCATGGGCGAAATAAAGGAATGGTGGAAAATTGGAATAGCAGCGAAGCGGAGCCGCATTCACATTAGCTCTCTTGAGCTCTCTTAATCGCTTCTAACAGGGAAGATAGCTTCGGTTTCGGGGGCGCCAGGACCGAGTCGATTTCCTCTTTTGAGAAATGCTTCTCCATGAATGCCTGCACAGGAAAAACCTCGAACCAGCAGTCCGGCAGCTTACGGCAGGGAAGCCCATTTGCCGCGGAACGGCAGTATTTGAAACCTAAGTGATGTCCTAAAATACGGCAGTATATTTCTTTACTATCATGTTCTTCTATCAATGTTTTACACCTCGAATATAAATTTGTGCCACTACATGGCGGTAATGAACAACATGTTGTACATGTTTCGAATCCCCACCGTCAGGTGGCTTTTTCCCAAGCTTTGTCTTGAAAAACGCTGCGCCACGACAAAGCCGCTCAGGGGAAAACCGGCACGCCTGCTGTCCCGGGCTGCAGCCGCATCCCCCGGCGGGGCGCCCTCTAAGTGCACCCACGCCGGGGCTGAATGCGGGAATGGGGTTAGATACCGGCTGTTATCACCACTTGCCTGTTTTGGCTGTAGACGGTTTCGGTAAGTCCTTAAGCGGCTCTAAGGATTTTTTTATCTCCTCTTCGGGCAGCGGGTAATCTTCCAACGCACCCTGGAAGAACCTTTCATAGCCTCCTAAGTCCATAAGACCGTGGCCGCTCATGTTAAAGAGAATGGTTTTCTCTTTGCCCTCTTCCTTTGCTTTTTTGGCTTCCTGGATAGTGGCGGCCAATGCATGGCTGGTTTCCGGGGCAGCGATGATACCTTCCGTCCGGGCAAATAAAACCGCAGCATCATAGCACTCCATTTGGTGAATAGCACGGGGTTTGAGCAGTCCCTCTACGATCGCCTGCGATACTAAGGGCGACATGCCGTGGTACCTGAGACCTCCGGCGTGAATGGGCGGAGGCACAAAATCATGGCCTAAAGAATACATAGGCAGAAGCGGCGTCATTTTGGCAATGTCACCATGATCATAAGCAAAAGGCGCCCGGGTCATAGTCGGGCATGAAGTAGGTTCTACCGGGATGATCTCGATCTCCGCGCCGTTGATTTTGTCGTTGACGAAGGGGAAAGCCAGACCGGCGAAATTACTGCCGCCGCCGGCGCAGCCGATCACCACATCGACTTTTTTTACTCCCAATTTATCGAGCTGCTTTTTCGCTTCCAGGCCGATAATGGTCTGATGCAGCATAACGTGATTCAATACGCTGCCTAAGGAATAACGTGTTTTGCCGCTCTTATCGGTAACCGCTGCTTCTACTGCTTCGCTGATAGCAATACCGAGGCTGCCGGGCGTATCGGGCATTTTTTTTAGGATTTCACGGCCGGCATTAGTTTCTTCGCTGGGACTGGCAATGCAGTCTGCCCCCCAGGTCTGCATCATGATCTTGCGGAAAGGCTTCTGGTCGAAACTAATACGCACCATAAAAACTTTGCACTCTAAGCCCAATATGGAACAGGCAAAAGCAAGAGCGCTGCCCCACTGACCGGCCCCGGTCTCAGTGGTAAGCTTTTCGATACCGAACTGCTTATTGTACCAGGCCTGGGCAACCGCGGTATTGGGTTTGTGGCTGCCTGGAGGAGACACGCCTTCATTCTTGTAATAAATTTTGGCCGGCGTATCCAGGGCCTTTTCTAAATGAATTGCCCGGTGCAGCGGTGAAGGCCGCCAGCGGTAGAGAATACCCAGTATCTCTTCCGGGATATCGATCCAGCGTTCCGTGCTTACTTCTTGCTCGATCAGGTTCATGGGAAATACCGGTGCCAACATGTCCGGGGTAATAGGATTACCGTCCGGTCCTAAGGGCGGCTGCAAGGGAGTCGGTAGGTCCGCGGCCAGGTTATACCATTGGCGCGGAATCTCATCTTCGTTTAAAAACACTTTTGTTGTCATTTTTATACCTCCTTTTACCATATTTATATGGTGGTAATTAACAACATATTTTGTTTCATTCAAGTTCCCAACCGTTCCGCTGGGTTCGTGCTGCCGGAGGAACTTTTAAAAAGTTTTGTTCCTTTTTTATTCTTGTTAATTTTGGGCTGCGGGCGCCCCCGCTGTGAATGATCGAGGAAATCGTTTTTTGGTCACCGTCCCATTATAAAACAAAAATTGTAACATTTCAATAAAAAAATAAATTATTATCCGGTTTTGAATAAATCGGCCCTAAAACAGTTCATAACCGTTTCTTCCAGTAATTGAACCCCGGGTAGATTCAGTTTCCTAAAACTGAATAGTTAAGCTAAAAAAACTTGTAATTATTTCCTTTTTGGGGTATATTATGTTATGGAAGAAAAATATAAGAGAATCGCAAAACTGTTGTTGAACTCGAAAAAATGTATCGCGTTGACAGGGGCAGGTATCTCGGCGGAGAGCGGTATACCTACCTTCAGGTCGAAAGAAGGTATGTGGGAGAAATACGACCCGGCTGTTTACGCTTCTATAGACGCATTCCACAAGGACCCCTCTAAGTACTGGACCATCAGGGGCGACTTTATCAGGAATTACGATGACTATAAACCCAACCCTGCCCACCTAACCCTGGCAGAGCTTGAAAAAATGGGTGTCCTAACATCCGTTATCACCCAGAATATCGACGGCCTGCACAGCAAAGCCGGCAGCAAGCAAGTGATAGAACTGCACGGCACGCTCAGGCGGATTTTATGCATGCAGTGCAGTAAAGAGTACACTGCACCCAACGTACCGGATGGAACGCCGCCTTTATGCGACGAATGCGGCGGTGTGCTAAAACCGAACACCGTGCTCTTCGGCGAACCACTACCGGCGAAAGCGCTCTCCGAAGCCCAACGGGAATGCAGTACCTGCGATATAATGCTCCTGATCGGCACCTCGACTGTAGTTTACCCGGTAGCCGCTTTGCCCAAACTGGTCAAAGAGAACGGCGGCCAGGTCATCGAACTCAACCTGGAAAACGCTTTCCCCTTTACCGATTATTTCATCGGTGAGAAAGCAGGCACAGCCATGCCGCAAATAATGGCGGAACTAAAAAAAATCAAGAACAATAATTGAAATCAGGCTAATAAATAACGCAGCTTAGACATTTATGGGAGCTGCGGAGCAGCCCGGCTGAAAGCCGAAAGCCGAATGCTGTAACGTCTTAACTCTGTCACCGTTTTATGGTAAAATGGATATTAGAGGAAAAACATGTTAGATAATCTGAGCGGAAAATTCAACAAAGTGATGAAGTACCTCAAAGGTGAGGCTAAGATCACCGAAGATAACATCAAAGTAGCCATGCGGGAGATCAAGCTATCTCTTTTAGAAGCAGATGTGAACTTCAAAGTGGTCAAGCAATTTATTGCCAATGTGAAAGAAAAATCTTTAGGCGAGGAAGTACAGCAAAGCTTAACCCCCTACCAACAGGTAATAAAAATCGTTAAAAATGAATTAGAAACGATCCTGGGCACAGAACATAAAGAGCTGAACACCTCATCCCAAAAACCGGCGGTAATTATGCTGGTTGGACTCCAGGGTACGGGAAAAACCACCACTGCCGGTAAACTGGCTTATTATTTAAAAGAAGCAGGTAAATCTTCCCTGCTCTGTTCTCTCGATTTAAAAAGACTGGCGGCTGGAGAACAATTGGAAATAATCGCCGCAGATGTGGGCGTCAATTATTTTAAACCCTCCTCCGGTAAACTGAAACAAATAGGTAAAGAACTCATTAAAAACGCACAAGAGTACGGTTACGATTACGTGATTGCCGATACCGCAGGCAGACTGCACATCGACGAAGAATTGATGAATGAACTCAAAGCGGTAAAAAATCTTCTCAACCCCGCCGAAGTTATCTTCGTAGGCGATTCGCTGACCGGCCAGGACGCAGTCAACTCAGCCCTTAGTTTCTCGGAGAAAATCGGCATCGACTCGATCGTGCTCACCAAAATAGACGCCGACGCCAGGGGCGGCGCAGCCCTTTCGATTGTAAGTGTCACGGGCAAACCGATCAAATTTATCGGCGTCGGAGAGAAACACAGCGATTTTCAGAAATTTTATCCCGACAGGCTGGCATCCCAGATACTCGGCATGGGCGACGTGCTCACATTGATCGAAAAAGCAGAGCAGCAGTTCGACGAGAAAGAGGCCGAACAAATGGCCAAAAGGATGATGAGCAGTGAATTCACCTTAGAAGACTTCTCTTTTCAATTACAACAATTCTCTAAACTCGGCTCTATGGGCGATATTTTCAATATGCTGCCTAATATGGGCGTTAGCCCGGAGATGGCCGCCGCCAGCCTCGATGACAATAAAATCAAACACATGATCGCCATCATCAGTTCCATGACCCCCAGGGAGAAAGAGAAACCGAAGATTATCAAAGGCAAAAGAAAAAACCGCATTGCCCGGGGTTCGGGCCGCCCGGTACAGGAAGTGAATCAACTGCTCAAGAAATATTTCGAAGCCGGCAAAGTGATGAAAAAACCTTTTTTCAGAAAGATGATGAAAAAATTTGACTTTATGTCAAAAATGGGGTAAAGTTAGCCTTAAAACCTAAAATTCGGAGTATAAACAATGGTTGTGATAAGACTAACGCGACTTGGCACGAGACACAAGCCTTTCTACAGGATAGTGGCGACGGACAGAAGAAGACCACGGGAATCACGTTATATCGATTTAATCGGGTACTATAATCCCATGCGGGAAGAACCTGATATAAAAATTAATTTTGATAAATATAATGAATGGATTCACAAAGGAGCAAAACCATCTGCAACAGTTAAATCGTTAATTAAGAAGGTTAAACCAGATAATTAAGGAGGTCAACGTGAAAGAACTTGTTGAAACAGTATGTAAATCATTGGTAGACAATCCTGAAGAAGTCAAAGTAACTCAAATTGACGGGGAACAAACTACGATCCTGGAGTTAAGAGTTCACCAATCCGATTTAGGAAAGGTGATCGGCAAACAGGGCAGAACTGCAAGAGCTGTTAGAACGATCCTTGCCGCTGCGGGAATGAAGCAGAGAAGACGGTTCAACCTGGAAATCATCGAAGACAGCAAACGTTTCGAAGACAAACCCGAATAGTTTTTACTTGATTTCCCACGGGAAAATTGTAAAAGTTCGAGGTAACAAGGGTGAGGTGGTACTGGTCACCTCCCCTGGACGGGATATATATATCCCTGGAAAAGGGGAAACTTTAACTTTAGAATCCGCAAAATATCGCAAGAGCTTTGAAATCGAATATGCCGGGAAAATAAGCGGGGCTTTAGTATTGAAATTTGTAAATGTAAATACGATAAATGAGGCATTAAAGTTAGTCGGGTATCATGTACCGGCATCCCCTGCTCCCGGGCAGAGTACCCCTGCAGGAGAGATAACCGGGTTTACCGTCCTGGATGTAAATGGACAGAGGTGGGGGAAAATCGTAAATATCGACAGCAGTACCCTGAATAAAATCATCGAAGTCCAGGACGAAGAAAAAATCTTTTACGTACCTTTCACCGGCTCTATCGTGAAAGAGATTAATGAGGAGCAGGGAATCGTTATCATCGATCCCCCGGCCGGCTTGAAGGAATTGAACCGATGAAATTCTCGGTAGTAACTATTTTTCCCGGGATGATAGAGAATTTCCTCCAATACGGCTTGATCTCCAAAGCCATCGAGAACAAAATAATAACCGTGAATGTATATGATCTAAGAGAATTTTCCGGTAACAAGCACCGCAAAGTGGATGATAGACCCTTTGGCGGCGGAGCCGGTATGGTCATGACGCCCGCTCCCCTATTCACCGCAGTCGATCATATCGAGGGGTCTGCGACCCCACCCTATGAGGGGCCTATAGATCATGTTCCCGGCCCGGTTGAGCAGAAAGAGGGATCGGGGGTTCCAGCTCCAGCCTCTGAATATCCTGGAAAAACGGCGTCCGCGCCCTATGAGGGGCCTATAGATCATATTCCCGACCCGGTTGAGCAGACTGCGCCCCCAGCCTCTGAGAGTCCTGCGAAAGTAATTCTTTTTTCGGCCTATGCCGAATTGTTGACCCAGGAAAAAGTCAAAAGCCTATCTAAAGAAGACCATCTTATCCTGGTCTGCGGCCGTTACGAAGGCGTTGACCAGAGGTTCATAGACGAAAAAATAGACGAAGAAATATCTATCGGCGAATATGTCACCATGGGCGGAGAAGCCGCGGCGGAAGTCCTATTAGAGAGCGTCGCCCGCATGCTGCCCGGAGTGATCGGAAACCCCGAATCGGTGGAAACCGATTCCTTTTATAAAGAGGGCCAATACGGTTTCCCCCAGTATACCCAACCGCGGGATTATAAAGGTTTAAAAGTTCCCGAAGTACTGTTATCGGGGCATCATAAAGAAATATTAGATTGGCGAAAAAGCCCGCGGCGCGGGCGCCCTATAAGCCACTTCACGGGGGGACGGCGTCCCCACCCTCTAAGCCGCTTCGCGGCAAAAAGCGAAGAAGCCGGGGAATCCAAAACCCGCAGAGTAATAAAGAAAACATAGAAGGAGTTAAATAATGAAAAAGATAGTCGAATGTGTACCCAATTTCTCTGAAGGCAGAGATTTAGCGGTAATCGAAAAGATCACCGACGAAATAAAAAGCACCCCTGAAGTTATTTTATTAGACGTGGACCCCGGCAAAGATACCAACCGCACGGTGGTGACTTTGGCCGGTTCCCCGGAAGGCGTTTTAGAAGCGGCTTTTAAAGCCATTAAGAAAGCCGCCGAATTGATCGACATGTCGAAGCACAGCGGCGCTCATGCCCGCATGGGAGCCACCGATGTATGTCCTTTTGTCCCGGTTTCCGGCGTCACTATGGAGGATTGCGTGGAGATCGCCAAAAAGCTCGGCCAACGAGTGGCGGAAGAGTTAAACATCCCCATCTATCTTTATGAAGAAGCCGCCGCTAACGAGAAAAGGCGCAGCCTGGCTTATATCCGCCAGGGTGAATATGAGGCGCTGGCGGAGAAGCTCAAAGCAGAGGAGTTCAAACCCGATTTCGGCGCCCCTGTTTTCAATAAAAAATCCGGAGCTACCGTAACCGGCGCCAGGGAATTTTTGATCGCTTATAATTTGAATTTAAATACCAGGCGGGTATTCCCGGCCCGGAAGATTGCCAACCTCATGCGTGAGAAAGGCCGCACCGTGAAGAACAAAGAGACCGGGAAAGATGAACAGATTCCCGGTACGCTTAAGGCTACCAGGGCGGTGGGCTGGTATATAGACGAATATAATATGGCGCAGATTTCGGTGAACCTGTTGAACTACAAAATCACGCCGCTTTACGAAGTCTTTGAAGAAGCGAACAGGCTTGCCGGGCAGATCGGCATCAGGATAACCGGCAGTGAACTGGTGGGATTGATTCCTTTAGAAGCCATGCTGCAAGTGGGGCGTTATTATTTAGAGAAGCAGAGCACTACTACCGGCGTTTCCGAACAGGAACTTATCAGGGTAGCGGCACAGAGTTTAGGATTAAATGAAGTTTCCGAGTTTAATCCTGAGCACAAGATCATCGAGTACCGTTTCAGGCAGAAAGGGCGGTTAGCATCCATGGACATTTACGAATTTGCCGACGAGCTGGCATCTAATTCCCCGGCCCCCGGCGGAGGCAGCGTGGCAGCTTTGTGCGGCACATTATCCGCCGGGCTGAGCGCCATGGTCGGTAATCTTACTTATGTCAAGAAGCAGTTCAAAAAAGTCCGCGGCGAGATGATTTCCACATCTGAGAAAGGTCAAGCATTAAAAGATTTCTTTACTGAATCCATAGATAAAGACACCGACGCCTTTAATAAGATCATGGAATGTTTTTCCATGCCCAAAGGCACGGACGAAGAAACCGCGGCCAGGGACAAAGCCCTCCAGGAAGCCACTATAGAAGCTACTTTAGTTCCTTATTCCGTATTGGAGAAAGCCAAAGAAGCGGTGGAATTGGCTTTAACGGTTGCCGAGAGAGGCAATCCTAATTCGTTATCCGATTCCGGCGTAGCCGGATTAGCCGCGGCAGCGGCGGCTGAAGGGGCCTTGTATAATGTCATGATCAACTTAGACGGCATAGATGATCAGGATTTCAAAGCGAAGTTGGGCAAAGATGCGGTGGCGTTGAACCGTGAAGTACAGGAGACGGCTGCCAGGATCAAGGAGATTTTGCACACCGGTTTGAAAATATCATAGTATTACTGCGAGCTATTTTTACCACGAAGGACACGAAGGGCACGAAGTCCCGTGGCACGGGAAGCCTATAAGGGGCTGCTTGTCGAACAAGGCGGCGGCCCCCGGTAGGAACCTGCAGCGCAGCTTACCAAAAGTTTTGATCAAACTTTTT
>JAGLSW010001029.1 GCA_023135565.1 Candidatus Aminicenantota bacterium
TTTTAGATTTTTCCGGAACTGAACAGTTACAGTTTGTGCGCGGTTCAAAAAAAGTTTTTTTGCAAACTTTCACAAAGTATTAGTCAAAATGTGTGGACTTCTGATATAATAGGGGCTGCGGATGAAAAAAAATAAAACAAAAAAGGCGGTAATTATTTTAGTGGCGATTGTTATCGTTATCGCTGCAATTATTGCGGCAGCCCATCTGTTGATAAATATTTTCGAGGAAAATATAATCGCCGCCCTAACAAAAAGAATCGAGAAAAACCCGAAAATCGACTCGGTGAAATTCGGCGAGGTAGACATAAACCTGTTCAAAAGAAGCATTACTATCGAGAACCTTTCAATCGATACAACAAAGGAACTCAAAATCCACCTGCCTGTTTTAGAGATAGAAGGGATATCTGTTTTCGGGTTAATTTTCGGGAAAATTCCGGCAGTCGGGAGGTTATCCGTTAAAACAGCGGAGGTGGTTTTTCCCGGCGGGTTCTACACACTCAAGGTTAAAGAACTGCTCCTGTCGAGAAGTAAGTCTTCGATTTCGATAAATAGCCTTGAAATGATCCCCGCCTACGGCAAGTACCGATTCTCCCGCAAAAGAGGGTACCGCAGCGACAGGGTAGAATTAAAAATCGATGCCGTCACATTCCGGGATGTGGATTTTAAGAACCTGTTGAAAAAGAAGGGTTTTTACAGCCGGTTACTGACATTAGAAAGCCCCAGGTTATCTATATTCCGGGATAGGAACGTGTCCAGGAGTAGGACGCCGAAAAAGAAAAAATTCCCCCAGCAATTATTAAGAGAATTAAAATTTATATTAAGGATCGACAAAATTAAAATTTCGCAAGGCCGGATCGCCTATGCGGAGCATAATGAAAGCGCCAGGAAAGCGGGCGAAGTCTTTTTTAGCGAACTCGACGCGGAGATAAAGAATGTCACCAACGATCCCCGAGTAATAAAAGAAGGAGCGGCTTTAGTATTGAGTGGTGCTGCGAAATTGAATGGCAAAGCTGTGTTTAGAGTTCATATGGCCATGCCCTTAGACCATAAGAATAACTCATTCCAGTTTTCCGGTTCTATCGGCAGGACGAATTTGAAAGAGTTTCGTACCATTTTGGAAAACAACGCCAGGCTCAGGATAAGGAGCGGTATTCTAAATAAATTTAGTTTTTCGGTGCGGGCGGACAACAGCAAAGCCGCAGGCGAAATGAGAATTCATTATAAAAACTTTAAAATATCGGTCTTAAAAAAAGGCAAGTACACTAAGGCGAAGTTTCGATCTTTTTTAGCGAACACTATTATTCCTAAGAACAATCCCAGGTCGAACCGGCCGCTGCGTATCGGGCGGATTTATTTGAAGAGGGAGGAGCGGCAATCTTTTTTTACGTACATTTGGAAAGCTCTTCTCACGGGAATCAAGTCCAGCCTCGGCCTAAAAAAGAGCAAGCCCCGCTCCGCGGGGAGCCTATGAGCTGCTGCGCAGCAGCGGTATGGGGGTTGGGGTCGCCGCCGCCCCCGGCGTCCGCTTTTTTAATTTTTTATGTTCGCCGACAAGATTCACCCAGGTGGAAGAATCATGATACTCATTCTCTTCATATTCAGCTTCGTCCACCACCACCTCAGTAGATACAAAATATATTACCAACGCCCCTGCCTTTTTTAAGGCTTCCATCTTTTCCTTAAAACTAATGTAAAAATCAATGGGCATGCCTATCGTTACTTCATTTGACAG
>JAGLSW010000103.1 GCA_023135565.1 Candidatus Aminicenantota bacterium
CTTTTAAAAAAGTTTGATCAAAACTTCTGTTTAATTTCATGAAAAAACGTTTCTTGCCTGACTCTTTCATTTATTTTTTAGCGGCGACAACCAAACGCCGGGAGTCAACACCATACTCCCCTCCATCTAAATCCCCGAAAAGCTTGACCTCCTTAAAACCGGCGGCCAACAACAATTCTCTAATCTCCCGGCCCGAATATAAGCTGTGACTGAAAGTAAAAGTCTCCGCTTTGCCGTTTTCGATCACGATCCAATCACTACTGAGGCGGCACCAATCATTATATATCCGGTGACGCTCGAGAAAAATAATACCATCCCCAAGTTCAGTGGAACTGGTGGCCTGGAAATGCCGGGCGACACACTCTTTACCTACCATGTCGAATAAGGCGATACCCCCTTCTTTTAAGTTTCGATACATCATGTCCAGCACGTTTAGGTTCTCCTGCTCATCTTCGAAATAACCGAAAGAAGTCATCAGGCTGACAATCAGGTCGAAAGCGCCGGGGCGGGAGAACTTTCGTATGTCTTCCAGCACCCACTCTACGGCGGCATTATCCTTTTTTGCCAGGGCCCGCGCTTTTTCTAAAAAAAGAGCGGTGCGATCAACCCCGGTGACGCTGAACCCTTTTTGGGCTAAAGCCACCGAGTGCCGCCCCGGGCCGCAGCACAAATCCAACACCGTCTCGCCTTTAAAATCGATCAAATCCAGCAGTTTCTCGATCTCTTCCCCAGCGCCGAGGAACCTGATTTCCGGGAATAAGTAGGGGTAAACCTCCCGCCAGAAAACTTCATCTTCGAACCATTCGCTCATCTTATCACCTCGTAGAAAAAGATTATAGTTAAAAAAATATCAAAAATGGAATCCATATTTTGGAACTGCTTTTACCTGCTATTTAGCTTGTTCCTTAAATGTCAGTACGAGACGGACGTTATCATAATATAACAAACAATTTCTTTTATAGCCTGTTTTCCCTTTATCGCGCGTTTTTTCAGCCGGGCCCACAAAAACGAGTCCATAGTTGGCATTGGGAAAAGCTAACCATTTATTCACTACATCTCTAAAATCCGCGGGATCCGCATGATAAGTCGCTTTTACAGAAAACAAACTGCTATTTTTCCCCCATTTCCGATCAAGTGCATAAACCCTGGCAGAGTATGCACATCCCCCCACTTGCTTATTATATTTTAATTCAGCCTTTACCAGGATACCCTGTCTAGGCGCCGATTTAAGGTTGAAATAAACAAAACTGCGATAATAATTATAACACCAGGAAAACTCGCTTTCCTCATAGTCATATATCCTATAGGTACTGTACCCCACTCGAATCACTCCAGGTCCGGGATCGCTATCTTCTTGTTCTCTCCTTTTTTTACATTCGCTGTAGCCGGTGCCATCGTTTGGATCATATTTATTGATTCTCCACCCATTAACAACTTTCCCCTTAATAATATAGAATTTGGGTTTGCCCGCATATGACCTGGATATGTGGAACCTGCCGCTGAGGGCTTTACAGTTTCCTTGAGATACCCGGATAGTGTAAAACTCCGGCCAAACATCACCTGGAATCGGCCAATTCAAACTCCTAAAACCCGGTTTACTTTTACCTATATTTCTTTTAAATTTTTTCCCGCTGCCACTATAGAGATCGAGATAAAAGATATCCCGGGAACCGGTTTTCCAATTGGTTGTCCAACTAATAGGAAGCTTTTGACCTGTCTCATAATTTCCTCCCTTAGGAGAAAGAACTCTGATCTTTTTTACTATCGCCTGTCCTTTTTTTCTTCTGCCGGTTTTAAACCTCGATTTGCTCTTCGAGATAATTGAAAAATTAAGATCGCTGTCGTCGCTTTCAACCCCATTGGGGAAATATGCCCTAACTCTTATTTTATAATCGCTGCCTGCAGTCACATTTCCCCCGATATATTCACCCACTTTTTTCCATAAATAGGAGGTTGAATTAGGGCCGAGGTTCAAAGCAATATCTCCAACTCTTTTATTGGCTTTACGAAGGATTATTCGAAAATGCGTATAATCTCCCGATTTCTCCCATGTAATTAATTTTTCACTGCCCAACTGCCACGTTTCACCGCCGTTGGGCGATTTTACTTTGACGTATGCTGAAAACATCAGGCTTGAAAAAAAAACCGTTGATATTACTAATAAAATAATTTTTTTTACTTTCATATTAAACTCCTATAGTGGTGCGTCAAGCCCCGTCTGTCGGGCAAACAATAATTTTCTTCGCCTCCGGCGGCCCTGCCGGGGGCCAAACTTTTGCTTATCCAACATTTCACGGTTGACACTACACCAGTATATTATATAAAAAAAAGAAAAAAATATCTCGATAATTCCAGGAAAAAAAATTTTAACTTATGAATAGCTGCTATACTTTTTCTACGAATCGCCGCTTTTAATACGCAGCCCCCTGGGAATAAACACCCGGTCGAAAATATCGAAAATAAGCTGTACCAGCAGAGCCAGCAGCGCAGCCGGGACCGCGCCCTGGAGGATTAGCCCCACATCATCCAGACGAATACCGGTTAAGATCGGTTGACCGTAACCGCCTGCGCCGATAAGAGCGCCTAATGTAGCGGTGCCCACATTGATAACAGCCGATGTTTTTATCCCGGCCAATATGGTCCGCGACGCCAGCGGCAGTTCAATCAAGAACAATCGCGCCCGGGCCGGTAATCCTAAAGCTTGAGCCGATTCGCGGATAGGAACCGGTATGTTATGAATCCCGGTGTAAGTGTTGCGCACAATGGGCAGAAGACTGTAAAGAAATAAGGCCATTAACGCCGGTGGGCCGCCTATGCCCAACAAGGGAATCATAAAAACAAGCAGCGCCAACGAAGGTATGGTCTGGATAATTCCCACAATACCTAAAATGATATGACCTGCTTTAGGGAATTTAGCCGCGGCAATTCCTAAGGGCAGCGAAACGATAATGGCGGCAGCCAGGGAGATAAAAACCAGCAGCAGGTGCTCGCGGGTATGTTTTAGAAAACGGTCGCACCCGGTCTCTTCTTCAGACTGCGCAGACATCGAAAAAGTATCGCTTAAAAATTCCGCGGCGGCCCGGCTTTCCGGCATTTTGTCCAATTTCGACCGGGCATTCAAAAGCGTCATTTGTTCTTCGGTAATTTTTCCTTCGAGAAGAAGGAAATTTTTAACAACCAGAGGACAGCGTTTCTTTAATTCTTCCCGGTATAGGATAAGGGCTTTATATTCGGGGAAATAGTTCAGATCATCCTTTAAGCGCCGCAGGCCGTAATAGCGGATTTCAGCATCAGTGGAATAAAGGTCGATGGCATCGATGGCGCCCTCTTCCAAGCCGCGGTAGGCAATATCATGGTCCAGGCCGCGAACATCAGTCTGCGGCAGGTTATAGCGGTTTCTCAGACCCGGCCAGCCGTCTCCCCGGTCTATGAATTCATTACTAAAACCCAATCTCAAACCGGGATGAAATCTTAAATCCGATATCTTTTCTATATTCAATTCCGCGGCCCGCTCTTTCTTCATGCCGATAATATAGGTGTTGTTAAAACCCAGGGGCAGGCTCATAAGAATGCCGCGTTTTTTTAAAGCGGCGCGGATAGCCGGTAAACCGCGGACGCCTTCAGCGGCAAGAATTTCTTGACTGATAGTGCCGCTGTATTCGGCATAGGCGTCGATATCTCCTTTTAATAAGGCATTCCAGAGGATGCGTGTGCCGCCTAATTCGCGGCGGTGAACCGGCTGCGCACCGGCATCGGCGGTAAGGTGGTAAAGGATTTCTCCCAGGATGACCGATTCGGTAAATTTTTTCGAGCCGATGGTGACTTCAGAGGCGGCGCCCAGCGGGCCGGTAAAGCAAAAAAAGACGATCAGCCACAGGGCAAAAATAGAAAAAAAAGGGGACAGACCAATTTTTGAATTGCGGGGGCAGCGGGTGAGCGCTTTTGCTTCTAAACCCC
>JAGLSW010001030.1 GCA_023135565.1 Candidatus Aminicenantota bacterium
CAACTTGCGGAAAATGGGTTATAAGTTATCACACATCAGCTAATTTTAGGATAATAATTGCGAGTTGTTTTTTCGTTTCTGGATTTATATAATTGCCCGGCATAATCTCTTCTTTGCCTGAAATGCTGAGTTGACATTAGCGGTATAATTTCATAGAATACTCATCTTTAGCACAGGAGAACAAATGCAAGAAAAAGAGGCTAAAAAAGGCTTAACGACTGAATCGGACAGCCGCCTGATTAAAAATTACGAGGCGATCCTCGCGGAAATCGCCAACGTCATCGATGCCGCCAGGAAATCTGCGGCCCGCTCGGTAAACAGCATCATGACTGCGGCTTATTGGCTGATCGGACAGCATATCGTGGAGTTCGAACAAAAGGGAGAAATACGTGCGGAGTATGGCGAAAAACTCATCGAACGACTGGCCGCCGACCTGTCCGTTCGTTACGGTCGAGGGTTCTCAGTTCGTAATGTCTGGCAAATGAGGGCCTTCTACATCGCGTGGCCAACTCCATGTGTAAAACCGGCAGGAGCAGATGACTTGAAAATAATGCAGACAACGTCTGCAGAATCTTTTTTACTTGCTCAACTCCGATTTTACTACTAAACCGATTTTTTCTAAAGTGTAGGGCTTCTTGATATAAGTGCCGGCGCCTAACCGCTGCGCCTCCCTGACCCGGTCCGTTTCGGAAAAACCGCTGGCAATAATCGTCTTTATCTTCGGCACCAATTTGATAACCTCTTTATAGGTGTCCAAACCATCGATACCGGGTTCCATGATCATATCCAATATCAATAAATCAGTGGAATTGTTTTTTATATACTCGATAGCTTCTACGCCGCCGGCAGCCGTGTCCACAGTATAACCCAGGGTGGTTAGCAGCGCCTTAGCAATATCTCTCTGCTCCTTGATATCGTCTACCACTAAGATTTTCTCCCCACTGCCTATATAATCTTCGATGGGCAAATCCGCCTTTTTGGAGGCGGTTGTTTCACGGGTGGCTGGAAAATAGACTTCGATGCAGGTGCCTTTTTTTCTACTGCTGGTTACATCGATATATCCACCGTGTTCCTGCACTGTTCCCCAGACCACTGTCATGCCTAAACCGGTGCCGCTCCTGCCCATCTCTTTTTTGGTGTAAAAAGGTTCGAATATTTTTTTGATGTCTTCGTTAGAGATGCCGACGCCGCTGTCCGCTACCGTGAAAACCACATAATCACCTTCCTCTATACTCAGGTCATATGCCTTTAAGGGGCTGTCCACATAACGGTTCTCAAGGCATATGAAAATATTCCCTCCTGTGGGCATGGCCTCGGCAGCATTGGAAATTAGGTTCATAATCGTCTTGGTAATGTGAATAAAAGAACCTTTTATATTCAACAAGTTTTTACCGAAATCGGTTATCACGCGAGTAGAAGAGTGGTATTTCCTTATTTTTTCATGTTCGGGAGATAATAAATAACCTGTCAATACTTCTTTTAAATCCACGATCTCTTTTACCGCTACGCCCCTCCTGGCCAGGGTCAGCATGTCCTGGACAATAGCAGCCGCTTTCTGTCCGGATTTCTGCATGGTCAGGATGGGTTTTCTTATGGGGCTGTCTTCGGGCAATTTCATCAGCAGTATATCAGGATAACTGACGATGGCGCTTAATACATTATTAAGATCATGGGCAACACCTCCGGCAAGACGCCCGATGGCTTCCATCTTTTTCAAATTGATGATCTTTTCTTCTAAGTACTGCTTCTCTTTTTCCGCCTGCTTACGCCCGGTAATGTCGGAGAAAACAGCGGCAAATGTATCGGGTTCCGGCCTGTAAGCATGAACTTCGTAATACCTGCCGGCGGTTTTATGATAATATTCGAAACGTACAGGCTCCCCGGTTTCCGTTACTTTGCTGTATATATCGATCAAGCGCCGGTCGGGGAATAATTTTTGCACCGGTTTGCCGATAATTTCTTCCCTTTTTAACCCGATAATTTTTTCATACATCCGGTTTATATCTAAATATTTATAATCGACGAACTTGCCCTGCTCATCATATACCGCTTCGTGGAAAGCAAAGGCATCCATCATACTGTTAAACAACATGCGATACTTTTTTTCGCTGTTCTTAAGGGCCTGCTCAGCCTGCCTGCGCCTGATAACCGCGGCAATTTGACCGGATACGAACATTAACATGTCTTTGTCTCTTTCGGTGTAAGCGCGGCTGTCACTGTAATGCTGCACCACTAAGGCGCCAAAAGTTTTTTTTCCCGATTTAAGGGGTACGCCGAGCCAGATTTTCGCCGCCGGCCCTACTAACTCGATCTTCCCGTCTTCCACAAACTGCCGACTCTCTTCCTCATCCACCAGGATCGGCTTTCCCGTTGATAGAACCTGCTCCGTTAAACCTCTGCCGAATTTATGGGGATCGTTATTGTCGTCATACTCGTCATACTCGTCAACAAAGTAGGGCAGGGATATGGTGCCTGTTTTCGGGTCATGCAGGGCGATATAAAAATTTCTCGTGTCTATCAAACGACCGATATTCTCGTGGATGGAACGGTAAAGCTGGGTCAGACCGACGTCGGAGTTTGCCACTTCCGAAATTTTATAAAGCGTAGACTGCATCAACTCCATTCGCTTTCGGTGAGTGATATTTTCCCATTCCCGTAAGGTACGCAGGGCAATGCGAGGCATATCTCTAAGAGCCGAATCCATCTTGACAATATAATCTAAAGCTCCGGATTTTATTACGTCTACGGCCATCTGTTCATCGCCGAAACCGGTTATTACGATTAAAGGAAATTGCGGTTCATTTTCATCGGTATCAAGCAGTGACGTTCCCTTTCCATCGGGCAAATTAATGTCGGCAATAACAATATCGGGAAGATTGCCGCTGAGGTGAGACTTTGCCTCCTCTAAGGTGGCGGCGGTTTTTATATCGAAACGTCTGCGATGAGCATTGAAAGCTTTACTTATAAGCCTTGCATGCCCCTCATCATCCTCAACGAGTAAAACGGAAATCTCTTTTCTTTTTTTTACCTGCTGCATTATAAGTCCAGTTACTCCAACAAACATGAAGAAATTATCTTCAACTTTTAACTATATAACAAACCGGTTTTTTTTGCAAGTAAGCAGAAGGTATTTGTTCAGTTTTGGTAAAAATTTAAAACAGCTTGCCTCCGGCGGCCCTGCATAAGGAGAAAAGATACCTCCGGTGGCTCTCCGAGGGCCAGGGGGAAGCTCTCTCTAACCCCCCATTATTGGCTTCGCAAAACACACTAAGCCTTAAGGCAACAGTATTGCAGGGCCACCGGAGGTAAAATATGAATAAACGAAGTTTTTTAAAGTTATCGGTATCGAGTTTTTTTATGGTTGTACTTTTCCTATACTGCTCCTGTTCGAAAGCGGTGGAAAAAGTAGATGTAAAAGAATTATGTTCCGGGTACATATCGGCCTGGAAAGTTTTTTATCCTTCGGCGGCGCTGGCAGCCGGGGACAAAGAGGCGGCATTCTCTTTTGAGAAGTTATCTGCCGGGAGTATCGAAAAATGGCTGCAAACCAATAAAGAGATTTTGTCGAATATCCGCGGTATCAAACAAGATTTATCTTTCGATGATAGGGTAGACGTCAAGCTGCTGGAGAGGCAGGCACAGGGGGAAATCGAAAAATGGCAGGTGGATCGGATACACCGGGATTCGCCATCTTTATATGCCGGGAGGATTTCCCAGGCATTAACTTATGTGCTGGTAAAGAAGAACCTGTCGAACCCGGAAAAAGTAAGAGCCATAACGAATCGTTTAAAAGGAATACGGGAGCTTTGTGATTTCGGGATTAAGACGCTTAAGGACGGGCGTCCGGCGCAGACGGAGCGCAGTATCCGGGGGTTGGAATCTTCGGCCCGTTTTTATGGAGAGCAGTTACCGGGGATAGTCGAAAACTGGCCCCAGGCGCACGGGGAGGCGGATACGGCCGCTCAAGAGATTGCACTGAAATCGGATAAAAAAGAAAATAAACAAAAGTTTTTTGGGGGTCCAGGGGGCAATTTTACAAAAACGCCCCCTGGTCGCCGAAGGCAAGAAATAAATAACTTCAAAAAAGAGTGCCTCGACACTGCCGCTGCGATAAAAAAATTAGCCGCTCACATAAAAGAGCAAGTAGTCCCGGCAGTAAAGAAAGGGGACACCCTGGGAAAAGAGATTTACGCCCACAAGTTAAAACTCTACACCGGGTTAGAACTAACGCCCATTGAATTAGAAAATCTTGCCCTGGAGGAAATCCATCGAGTGCGAGACCTGATGGCCCGGGTAGCTGCCGGATATTGGCAAGAAACCTACCCGGATAAACCGGCGCCGGAGGATTTCGATGCGCTGCTGGGCAAAGCGCTGACAGATATGGAAGCGGACCGGGAAAACAAGCAGCAGGATTTCCTTAAACTATTTGTCGATTTGACAGACCGGAGCGAAACCTTTGTACGGGAGAAACAACTGGCCACTCTGCCGGAGAAGCGGACGCTTTTTATCGACCTGTCGCCCGCTCATTTTGCCGGGGCAGCCGTGGGTGGAGTTTACAGCGCCGGGCCTTTCGACCCCGGTGCGGATACGCTTTTCTACCTGCCGACAGTGCCGGACGATGCCCCCGAAGAGGTGAAAGAAGGCTTTTACCGTTCTTTCAATAATCCTTTCAACACCATGATTATTACCCACGAGATGTTTCCCGGCCACTACCTGCACTTAAAGATAGCGGCGCAGCATCCGCGTTTGGTGCGTTCGCTTTTCGGCTGCGATCTGTACGCAGAAGGTTGGGGTACTTTTTGCGAGCAGTTTACTTTAGACGCCGGTTGGCATAACAACAACAAAATGACCCGCCTGGCCCATTTGCGCAAAAGATTGGAAAACGCCACCCGCGCTTATACCAGCGTGCAGGTGCACTACAACGGCTGGAACAAAGAGCAACTTACCGGTTTTGCGGTGCATACCGGGCTTTTGGCCCCGCAGTTCGCCGTTAATCTCTGGCACCGGGTCATCGGTTCGCCTTTCCAACTGACCTCTTATTTTTTGGGGTTCAGGGCGGTGCAGGCAGCTTATGAAAAGGAAAAGCAAAAAGCCGGAGCTAATTTCAAGCCCGGTGATTTTGCCGATAAGATTCTCTACGCCGGATCGGTTCCCATCGCTGATTTGCCTGAATTGTTTTAGTCTACATTGCCTCCGGCGGCCCCACGCGCGTGGGGTGGCG
>JAGLSW010001031.1 GCA_023135565.1 Candidatus Aminicenantota bacterium
TTTGAACAAAACTTTTGATGATTGAGAATCAAAAGCGCTGTCCTGCCGCGAAGCGGCTTATAGGTTGGGGACGCCGTCCCCCGCGCCGCGGGCTTAATACTTGATCCAGGATGATATTTGTCCTGCTTCGACGATTACGAACCTGAGCAGCACACCGCCAACTAAAACCAGCATGGCGGCAATGGCTGCCGGGACTTTTTTGCCGCGCAGTTCCATGGTTTCTAAGAAAGCGGGCAGCATTAAACCTAAGCCTACTACGATGATCCAGAAAAAAGCGGTCAATTCACCGCCTAAAATTAGTTTTACCGCTTCTTGGTGCTGCGCGGAAGAACTCAACATGCCGATGATAAAAAGGAAAAGTATTCCTAATTCGACAAAGATTAAACCGATATCGACTTTCGTAAAGAAGACTTTCTCGCTGTGTTCTTTGGAGAGCAGCACCACTAAAGCAGCGGCTGTAGAGACCCCTGAGACTAAGAAAAGAGGCCCCATCAGGGCGGAGTTCCAGAAGGGTCTGGCGCTGAGGGCGCTCAACAGGATGCCGGTATAAATTCCCAACAGCATACCCACCGGAATAGTGAGTTTAGCGACCAGTTTGATGTGTTTTTTAGGGAAATCGAAAAGCAGGTAGAATTTGTTTATATGTTTTTTCAAGATTTTTTGTGACTTGATGAAGCCTTCTATACGGGCAAAGATTTTGGGAAACCCTTCCCTGAATGTGCCCAGTATCGCTAAAATACTCAGCGGGTAAACCAACAGCAGCACCCAGGAACCCCAGGACATGGGGGAAGTAATTTTAAAGGTAGTGTAAAATCGCCAGACATAGAGTTTGTGTTCTAAGTCTAAGAACAGGGCCAACATGCCTATGCTGAGCGCTATGGGAGCAAGAAAAACCAGCCGGCCGGTAGTCTGCGCGAAATTTTTGCCTTTGCTGCGCAAAATCATGTAGGAGACAATCACCAGTATCCCGGCGGTTAAGCCGCCTAAAAAAAGATAAACCGGCACTTCCCAGCCCCAGACGTGCAGGTTCGAGCCTACTAAATTTTGTACTTTGTTCGTGGTTACAGTTATTTCCGTCATGATTCACCTCAAATAAGATAATGAATATTAGGCTTCGTGCCTGCTTCGGGGATCAGGGTTTTGCTCTTCCTTTTTTTCAAGAGCCGGGCTGCTTTGCTCAGCGGGTTTGTTAGGTCGCCGGTGGTAATGGAGTGGGTAGGGCAGACCGAAGCGCAGGCGGTTTCTAAATCCTTCTCTAAGCGGTGATTGCAGAAAGAGCATTTGCTCACATAGCCTGCGGGCGTCACGAAGCGGGCATTATAAGGGCAGGCTGCTATACAGGCTTTGCAGCCGGTGCATTTTTCCGGGTCTACCTGGATGATATTGGTGCCTTTTTGCACATAACTGGCCCCGGTGGGACAATTAGTCACACAGGGGGAATTGGAACAATGATTACACCGTTCGGAACGAATTTCCATTTGCAGGGTGGGAAATTTCCCCTGCACTTCTTCAACTATCCAGACCCGGTGCAAACCTTCGGGAACCCGGTTTTCGGTTTTGCAAGCTGCCACGCAAGCGCCGCAGCCAACGCAAGTTTTTGTATCGATAACCATGCCGTATTTTTTTTTCTTCATTTGCTAAAACTCCTACTTAACTCCAGCGGGAAGGTGGCGCTTTTGCTTCTCAATCAACAAAAGTTTTGATCAAATTTTTTCAACCCCGTACGCACGGGGAGGCGATAAGCGGCTTCGCCGCGGGGGCAGCGGGTGAGCGCTTTTGCTTCTAAATTATTAAAAGTTTTGA
>JAGLSW010001032.1 GCA_023135565.1 Candidatus Aminicenantota bacterium
CCCCGGCAGGGCCGCCGGAGGCACAAAGTTTTTTAATTGGCAGGCAGCGCTAATCATGATATAATAATGCTTCGGTAAGAAATCATGTATATACTTGGAATAGAATCTTCTTGTGATGAAACGGCTGTGGCCGTTGTCGAAAGGGGGGAAAAGAACGCCGTAATTTGCGAACAGGTAAAATCGCAAATCCCTCTTCATGCTAAATATGGCGGCGTAGTGCCGGAGATTGCTTCGCGAAACCATTATGAAGTAATCGACTACCTGACCGCCGAAGCCTTGAAAGAAGCGAACCTGACCTGCGACGACATCGACTTGATTGCCCTGACCCGGGGACCCGGGCTGATCGGTTCTTTGTTAGTGGGGCTTTCTTTCGGCAAAGGGCTGGCCCTTGCTCAAGGCATTCCCCTGGTCGGGGTAGATCACATCTACGCTCATATCGAGTCGGCTTTTATCGACAATCCCGGCATAGAATATCCCCTGCTGGCGTTAGTGGTTTCCGGCGGCCACACCACTCTTTTTTACCAGGAATCGAAATTTGAAGCAAAAGTCCTCGCCAAAACCAGGGACGACGCCGTAGGCGAAATCATGGACAAAATCGCCAAATTTTTCGGCTTAGGCTACCCGGGCGGGCCTGTGCTCGACAAAATATACAAAGATGGCGACAGCAAAAAATTCCAATTCACCCGCCCGCGCATGAGCGACGGTTCCGCGGATTTCTCTTTTTCCGGGTATAAGACCGCGGTGATCAGGCACCCGCAAAGTAAAGACATCAAAACCGGCAGCCAGGTTTTCAAAGACCTGATCTCCTCTTTTTTGCACTCGGCGGTAGACTATTTGTTGAGCAAAACCGCTGCCGCTTCCGAAGAGCTGCCTGTAAAGTCGGTGATCGTGTCCGGGGGCGTCAGCCGGAACACCCTGCTGCGCAAAAAGTTCCGGGACTATTTTTCCGGGCACGACATAAAACTCTATTTACCTTCTCCCCGGCATTGTACGGATAATGCCGCCATGGTGGCCTGGTTAGGTTACGAAAAGTACATAAAACTTCCCGAAAACAATTACGCCGATTTTTATTTAAACGCTTACTCTCGCGCTACATTCCGGGAGAAATCCAAACATAAGTAGCCTTTCATAATCTCCGTGAACACCTAATAATAAAGGCTTCCCAGCAAAAAAAAACCCCTCGATTTCATCCATCCCGAAAAAAAAAGGACCCGGAAGACCTATAAGCCTTTTTCAAAACATACAACTTTAGTTGTACGCGCAAATAAGGTCGTACTACCAAAAATAGAACCAAAGACCTATTGAATTTTTTTTTTTTTTAGTACAAAATGTAGTATTAAAAGAATCTAAAAATAAAAAGAGGAGGTCTTTAAAATGAAAAGATTCAGTTTAATAGTTGTATTTTTTGTACTGGTATGTTTCGTCGCCTTCGGAGCGAACGCCAATAAAGCTGGCCTTGTTTCCGCATCTACCGATGAAACCGTGATAAAATTCGAGATCGGTTCCTATGATCTCAAAGACGTTAACACTCCGCAGGGAGCGGCAAAAATATTGGTAGTTCCCCAGGGAGCCAAGATATTACTAAAAGGCGCCCCTGAGTTGTCGAAATTAACCGCTGCCGTAGCTATCCCGGATCGAGCCAAAATGAGAGCAGACGTCATCGACGCTTCTTTTGTCGAGATTACCGGCGTAGACATTGCTCCTTCGAAAGGCGTTTTGACCAGGGATATTAATCCTGACAGCGTGCCTTACGAGTATGGTTCCGAGTACAGTCGCGATGCTTTTTATCCCGGCAACCTAACAGAGCTAAGCAAACCTTATATCGCCAGGGACCTGAGAGGGCAAACCCTCAGCGTGAATCCTTTCCAGTATAACCCGGTAACCAAAGTACTGCGGGTGTATACGGAAATTACGGTAAAAGTATCCAACACCGGCCAGAAAGGCGAAAACATCCTGGTTAGGGACAACAAACCCGCCGCCTACCATCCTGAATTCGAAAGCATTTATTCCCGGCATTTCATCAATTTCACAGCGGACGCAGCCCTGAGTTACACCCCGATCAACGACCCCATAGGCAATTACCTGATCGTTTGCTATACGGATTTTATGGACGAAATGGCTTCTTTTGTCACCTGGAAAGAGAGCATCGGTTATACCGTAGACTTAGTGAACTATTCCACCATCGGCAGTTCCTCCGCCTTAAAGACTTATGTTGCCAACTACTACAACACCAACGGTTTGACCTACTTACTGCTGATAGGCGACTCCGCCCAGATCCCCTCTGTTAAGATTAGAAACTACTATGCAGACAACAGTTACGGTTTAATCGTCGGAGCCGACCCATACCAGGATATTTTCATAGGCCGCTTCTCCGCCGGAACCGGCGCCCAGGTTACCACCCAGGTAGACCGCACCATCCATTATGAACAGGATGTGCTTTCCAGCGCCGCATTTTTCAGCAATTCCATCGGCATGGGTTCATCCGAAGGCACCGGTGATGACGATGAATACGATTATGAGCACATCGACAATATCGGCACCGATTTAACCGGCTATGGTTATTCTTACACAGGCTGCCACGAGGCCAACGGCAGTCCTGCCATGATGAGCAGCTTGATCAACGCCGGCGCAGGCGTTATCTTCTACTGCGGTCACGGTTGGTTAGACGGCTGGTATACTTCGACCTGGCAGTACAGCAGCACCGAAGTCAATGCCCTTACCAACGAATATGAACTGCCTTTTGTTATCTCCGTAGCCTGTGTGGTCGGTGATTTCATAGGCAACACCTGTTATTCGGAAGTATGGCAGTGGGCCACCAACAACGGTAATCCCACCGGCGCTATCGTTAATGCCGGCGCTACCATCAACCAGTCCTGGTTCTCTCCCATGTGTGCCGAGGACGAAATGGCCGACATCCTGGTAGCCGGAACCAAACGTACCTTTGGCGGTATGTTCGTGAACGGCATGTTCCAGATGATCGACGAATATGACCGGGACGGTGAAAAAATGGCCATTACCTGGACCTGTTTCGGTGATCCTTCGCTGCAACTGCGCACACCCGGAACACCTAACGGGCCGCAATAAGTTGAAATATTGAGTATCCAGCAAAAGGGGCGTCCGATTTTTTCGGGCGCCCTTCTTCTTTCCGGGGGGAGAGAGGGAAAACAATTATTTTAGAATTTCAACCGGGCTTCTTGTCTTTCTTGCGCATCATGGCAGTCTGAAAGTAAAGCTCCTTTACCGCATCCTTACCGACGCTTTTGAGATTGTGATATTCCTTCCCTTCTCTCTTCTTGCAAAACTCATAAAGTGCGATCTTTTCATTTATAGTCATAACAAGCTCCTTAAAGGTATATAATTAGCAATTTCTTTGCCAATTGCCTGCACAAAAGAAATTCCCACCACACGCATAAGTGTAAACGCTGATATATCAGGCATTCCGGCAGTCGGGACCGATAAAAAAACTCTCTTCCTTTGTAAAATAGATATTCCAGTGGGGGTGCGAATTTCGTTGCTCTCAGCAGTGTACGTCAACCAAAGGTTACACCCTTTCTGTGGGTATTACCAGCCTGTCCCTGTTTTAACCGCTTCCGGGGAAATAGGCGTAAAATATTGATATACCGGGCGTTTCAAAGATAAGGCCCGGCCGCTGTGTACCGGGCGCTCATCTCTTTTTGGTCTTTTTTTTCCTGCATCTTCGGTAGAAATATGAAGAAGTATGAGACAATTTTTGCACAAACGGACGGCAGGCCCATTCCCCGGTTCAAAAGTAAGCCCTTTCACCCGGCAAGTAAATTTTTTTGTGGAGAAAGGGAACTTTTCCTGGTAGTCATCCGTTTTAAATGATATGATTAAAGACAAAATATGGACATAAACGAAATAATAGTAAGACTAAAACAAAAAGACAGCGAGGCCTGGAATAAAATGATAGAACGATACTCTAAGAAAGTTTTCAACTTTGCCTTGAACTTTGCGGGCAACCGCGAAGACGCTTCGGATATCACCCAGGATATCTTCCTCAAAGTCTATAATAATATCGACAAATTCAAAGAAGACGGCAACTTCGATTCCTGGCTCTCGAGACTCTCTAAAAACTACTGCATCGATTTTTGGCGCAAGAATAAACGCAGCAAAGACAAACTCGAGTTAGATGAAAATGTCCGCACCCCGGCGGTCCACGATGAGCAGCAGTCCCCGGAAGATTCGCTTATCAAGGAAAACGAGATCAAGTACTTGAGGGGGAAATTACTCCTGCTGACCCCGGACTTAAGAACATTGATTATCATGCGGGACATCCAGGATTATTCTTACCGGGAAATCGCCGACAATTTAGAGATTCCCTTAGGAACCGCTAAATCGAGAATTAATAGGGCCAGGGCAAAGCTGGCAAAGATAGTTTTAAACGAAAGTAAATTAAAAGGTAAATAAAATGGAATGTAAAAAAGTAGAAGATTTATTGTCCGCTTACATAGAAAACGATCTCCCTAAAGAAGTTCGTAAAGAAATTACCCAACACTTAGAACACTGCCGGAACTGCAAGCTGCTGAAGGAGGAAATGGAAGAGCTTATCTATCGATTCCCGGCGCTGGAAGAAGACGTGCCCTTCTTTCTTAAGAACAGGCTATTGTATATCCCGGAATCACAGGAAGAAGAAGAGGAAATTAAAAATCAGTATTTGAAATGGGTGGCTGCCGTGATCGGCACCATCGTTTTGTTTCTCAATATTTTTTATTTTACCGATATTTATCCGCCTGCCAACCGGGCGCTGCATGCGGTGGTATCCCAGGTCGAGATCATGGTCGTGGAAACAGGGGCTTTCTTCGAAAAGGTAAAAGAATCGGGAGACCGTTTCATCTATGCCTCTACCCCGAAAAAAGCAGACGAAAAAAACAAAACCGGTAAGGACGACACTATGGAGAATAACGGAGGAAAAAATGGCTGATAAAAGACAAGCAAAAAGCCCGGTAGGGGCGGCGATGCTTTCGATAATACCCGGGTTGGGTTTTTTCTATGTAGGCAATAAGCTGAAAGGAATCGCCCATGTCCTGGTGATGGCTTTCCTGATAGTGCTAATGGTTGAAGGCACCGGGAATGACCGGATTATTTTTTTAATTCTCATTACCGGGTTTTACATTTATCAAATATTCGACAGTTTCGATGAAGCCGGGAAGACTAAGAAAGGTCTTATCGAAAACGGGACAAGTGTAGGTATTACTTTGTTCTGGTCGCTAACCATCGTGGCTATCGGCGTTCTTTTTCAACTTGCCAATCTCGATATTATTAAGCTGAGGTCTGTAGCGAAATTATGGCCCGTGGCTTTGATCGTTTTTGGAGCGAAGCATATTTACAACTATTATTTAACCACCAAAGAAGGAGGTGAACATGAGTAAAACGAAAGCAGAACCCTTAGTTTGGGGAATTATATTATTAGTGATCGGCGCTTTGTTTATGCTGGATAACTTAGGTGTGGACATAGATATCTGGGATATTCTCGGCACTTATTGGCCCTTGATACTGGTTGCCATCGGGGTAAAAAATGTCTGGGTGCATATTCAAAACCGGGACAAACGGGAAAAACAGGAAATACAGGATGAACAATGAAAAAAAGAGAGATATTTATCGTAATCGTCTTGATCACTTTTGGGATGATGTATAATCTTTATGACTCCGGTGAAGTGGATTTATTTTTCTTCGAGGAGTGTTCCATAAACCCCAAAAGGTTGTTGGATAAGGATCACCCGGTTCTTTTTCCCGGTGAGGAAACCCGCTCTGCGGACGTTAAGTACATCGATATCGACAACGCCGCCGGTGAGATTATAGTAAAGAAGTCCGCGGACAGTACTGTTGTAATCAAACCGTTTATCCGGGTGTACCATAAGGATAAAGAAAAAGCGGAGAAAATCCGCCGTAAGATAAACATTCGCACCGCTGAGGTCGATGGCCGGGTGGAAATCGCCGTAGAACCGAAGCGGAAGTTTCCCTACAAAAGAGTTAGGGTGCGCTTCGAGCTGGCTGTTCCCGGGGACGTAGAGTTGAAGTTTTATAATAGTTACGGTGATATAGAGATCACAGGTATCGGCGGCGGGAATATTACCTTAAATGAGCGGCACGGCGACGTGCTGGTCAAAGATGTGGCCGCGCCTTTAGATATTCACAGCCGGCACGGGCAGGTGTCTCTTGCTAATATTGCCGCCCCTGTAGACCTTTACGCCCAGCATGGCAAAACGGTAATCAGGGATATCGACTCGTTAAAATTAAACATTGCTCATTCTAAAGTGTCTATCGCCGGTGTGAAGAATGAATGCGATATTAATTATGCCGCCCATTGTACTTTAGAGGTAGAGGACAGCGGCAGGCTGAACATCGAAGGCAGGCATACCGACATCAAGCTGGAAAACATAAGAGACGGCGTCAGTATCGAAGACAGTCACAGCCGGGTGAATATGAAAGCGATCAGCGGTGATGTCAAAATAAAGACCAGGAACTGCCGGATCAGGTTATCTGATGTATTGTCCGATAATCTCATTATCAAGAACAGTCACGGCAGTGTGGACATCGAAGATATATCCGGTAAGGACTTAGATATAGCTGTCGGCAATGGGGATTTAGACATCAGGTTTATCAAAGTAGAGGGCCGCATAAACATCAGGAACCGCCATTCCGACATCGACCTGACTTATCCTGAAACCGTGACCCCGGCTTTTAATATTTCCGCCAAGTATGGTAAGATGATAAACCGGACGGAAGCGGATTTGAG
>JAGLSW010001033.1 GCA_023135565.1 Candidatus Aminicenantota bacterium
GTCAATTTAGGTGAGCGCTATAGGAGATTCAATAATTCTTTTTTTACCTGATAAATCTGACCTGCCGGGGATTGCCACCACAGCAAAAACGAAGCGGCGATCAACAGCGGGATAAGCGCAAAACCGGCGCGGCGCACTAACTTCCATTTACTTTTTTTGAGCAGCGCGCCTTTCTGGTCTTTCTTACTGCCCCAGGTTAAATAGGGCGCTTGCGCTTTTATAAAACGCCATTCCCGGAAAAAAAAATGTGCTCGGTGCGTTGGAATGTTGGAATGCTGCTTTTAAACCATTGGGCACGGGGTTCTTAACTTCGTAATATACCATGCAAACTCGACCCTTTCCGAAAAAAAGTTCATACATTACGCTGTAAAAAAGATACATTACGCCCTAAATCCGACCCTTACAGGTAAAAACTCGCCCCGTACCGGTGTAAATGTGGCCCTTACGCGAAAAAAAACATTCATTACGTCTCGATCGCCCTCTTTCCCAAAAAAAGAAGGTCCTTACCCGATGCAGGGGCAGGTTTAAGGCGTATAGATGGTTTTTTGTGGGCGCATGAGGCTTTTTTTTAGTGAGAGGGGCGCTTTATCACGGAATAGGCTAATTTTTCCTGTAAATATAAAAACTTTTGATCATTTGAACGCACCTACACCAGCAGCTATTACGTAGTTCCCGGGCTAATTCTTTGAGATGTGGTTTATACTTAAAAAATCCTTGTGGCATCGCTTTTAACTATTGCAGAATTGATCTATTTAGCACAATCCTCAGTATCGTATTTTAAAAATTTCGCTTAAGAAATCCCCAATCGTTTCTTTACGAGTTCCAGTAGAGGGCAACCAGCGCAGTCCCCAATTGAGACTTGTCGGGAAGTGCCCCGGCGGCCCGGCCAGCGGTGTTGTTTAATTTTCTTTCAATTTTTCCAAAGGCATATCAACGATGAGTAAATTTTACACAACTTTGACCTCTGGAGGTCATCGGTGAGCAAATTTCATTCACGCTTGACCTGTAGAGATCATCGATGAGCAAATTTTATCCAACCTTGCCCCGTGATTGACAACAATGAGCAAATACTGTCATACCTTGAGCCGTGGTTGACAACAATGAGCAAATACTGTCATACCTTGAGCCGTGGTTGCGAACCATGAGCAAATATTGTCATACCTTGACCGGTGGTGGTAAACGATGAGCAATATATATCATACCTCGCCCCGTGGAGATCAACGATTTAGCGAACCCCGAGGGGCAGGTCTTGATTTTAACGTTTTCTGCAGCCATGATTAATAGTTAGGGGATTATAGGCTGCCCGCGGCGCGGGCAGCCTATAAGGGGC
>JAGLSW010001034.1 GCA_023135565.1 Candidatus Aminicenantota bacterium
ATTCACCCTGATCTCCAATTCCGACGCTCACTCGCCGGGAAAATTAGGCCGCAACGCCAACCTATTCGATACGGAACTCTCTTACGATAGCATTACCGGGGCCTTAAAAAGCGGTGATCCGCGGCGCTGCCTGGGCACCATCGACCTTTTCCCCCAGGAAGGCAAATACCATTATGACGGCCACCGCAAATGCGGCGTCTGCTGGAACCCGGTGGAGACCCTGGAAAACAGCGGTGTTTGCCCGGTTTGTCAAAAAAAAGTAACCGTGGGTGTTTTGAACCGCGTGGTGCGTATTTCGGACCGGGAAGACCTGACCGGGAAAAAGAACAGGCTGCCTTTTTATTCTATTATCCCCTTAAAAGAGATTTTATCGGAAATTTTGGGGGTTTCGCCTGCTTCTCGCAAAGTAGACAGGGAGTATTTTACCTTATTAAAAAAGGGAATCCCGGAACTGGAATTACTTCTCGACACGCCGGTGGAGGAAATAGCGCTTTTAGGCAGCGCTGAACTGGCGGAAGGGGTGAAGCGTATGCGGAACCGGCAAATTATCGTAAAAGAGGGTTTTGACGGCGAGTATGGGCGTGTCAAAGTGTTTCAAAAAGATGAGAAAGCCACATTTTCTACCCAGAAAGCCCTGTTCAGCGAGCCGCCTCGAAGAGTGGCGGTTGTGTTGGAGCGTCGTGAGATGATCGCTTTCGACCTGAGCAAGTACCGTGAGTTGGCAAAAGCCCAGGAACAATCGGACGAAAATACGAAGCTTAACAAAAGTTTTTTGGGGGGTCAAGGGGGGCGATTTTTCAAAAAAGCCCCCCTTGCTTTAAACTCGCGGCAGCGGGAAGCCGCCCGGCATTTTGAAGGCCCTGCCTTGATCTTAGCCGGGCCGGGAACAGGCAAGACCCGTGTTCTTGTTTATCGAATTGCTCATTTGATCGAAGACAAAGGTATCGACCCCGGTCACATCCTGGCCGTTACGTTTACCAACCGGGCAGCCGCCGAAATGAAAGAGCGTCTCCAGGGCCTGCTGCGAGACAGCGAAACCTGCTCGAAAATGCAGGTAGCCACGTTTCATGCTTTAGGGCTTTCGATGCTCAAAGAGCTGTCGGTTCCGGGAAATAACATCCTGTCGAATTCGCTCCGGGAAGAAATAGGCCGGCACGAGGGTTTCTCCTTGATCGACCAGGAAGACAGGAAATTGTTACTGCGGCGTATACCGGGCTGTGAAAAACGCCGGGTTAATAAATTTTCAGAAGCCATAAGCAGGGCGAAGCAGGAAATAAAAACCGCCGCGGAAATAGAAGACAAAAAATTTGCCGGGATATTTGAAAATTACGAAACCCTTTTAAAAGAGCAGAACTGTTTTGATTTAGATGATTTGATATACGTGCCGGTGAAACTTTTCAGCCGCTGTCCCGGGATGCAGGAACACTATGGCGACAAGTACCGCTGGATCATGGTGGACGAATACCAGGACATCAACTATGCCCAGTACCGTTTGATCGGGAGCCTAATTCCAGGCGCTTCTACCGCTGCCGCTTCCCCCGCGGAAAGGGCCAATCTTTGTGTCATCGGCGACCCGGACCAGGCTATTTATGGCTTTCGCGGCGCTGATGTGGCTTTTATCGAAAAGTTCAGCGTGGATTTTCCCGACGCTGTGCTTTACAAGCTGGAGAAAAGTTACCGCTGTTCCGAATCTATCCTCCGCGCTTCCCGGGACGTGATGGGCGGAGCGGGTAGGGGAGGACTCAGCGGCGGCGTACTCGAAGGCGTGAACAAAGGCGTCAAAATAAAGATTGCCAAACACGGCACTCATAAGAGCGAAGCTGAGTTCGTGGCCCGGACTATCGAAGACATGATCGGCGGTCTGCGGTTTTTTTCCATGGACAGCAGTATTACGCAGGGCAGCAAAAGCGGCCCAATCGAAAGTCTCAGTGATTTTGCCGTACTCTGCCGGGTCAGGAGCCAGTTAGAAGCGGTAGAGAAAGCCTGCCGCGATCATGCCGTTCCTTTTCGGACTATCGGTGATCTGCCCTTTTTCAAACAGGAGCCGGTCCGGTCGATTATCGACCTGCTGCGCTCGATACAGAACCCGGCGAATTCTTTTTTAAAAGAGAAATTCCAAAACGAAAAAATTAACAGGTTTCTTGCCTCCGGCGGTGAGGGGGGCTTTTTTGAAAAACCGCCCCCCTCAACCCCCCGAAAAACTTTTATTGATTTCAAAGCGCAGAAAACCGTTAAAGAAATCGTCTCTGTCCTGGTAGACGATTTTTTCGACGCCGAAAAAAAAGAAAACGAAATTGCTATCAGGCAGTTATTGGATTTGGCCGGGAATTTTGACCGGGATTTAGATGGTTTTTTGAGGTTTGTTCTTTTGGGCGCCGCTGAGGATACCTATGCGCCCAGCCTGGAGAATGTGACCCTGATGACCTTACATGCAGCCAAAGGGTTGGAATTCAAATGTGTGTTTATAGTAGGCTGCGAAGAAGGTTTGCTGCCTTACTCCCTGTACGAAAGCCAAACCTGTGACCGCGAAGAAGAGAGGCGGCTGCTTTATGTAGGCATGACCCGGGCCCAGGAATTTCTTTTTTTGAGTCATGCGGAGAAGCGGTTTTTGCGCGGTAGGGAGTACCGGCTGCCCAGGAGTTCTTTTCTCGATCCTATAGAAAAAGAGCTGCTCGAATCGGCGCAGATGAAACAGCGAAAGAAAAAAGAGCCGGAAGTTGTCCAACGTTCTTTATTCGACAGCGACGAATTATGAGGGGATATTCTCGCTTTTTTAAACAAAAGTTT
>JAGLSW010001035.1 GCA_023135565.1 Candidatus Aminicenantota bacterium
ATTATTTAGAATCAAAAGCGCTCACTCGCTGCCCTGCGGCGAAGCCGCTTATCGCCTCCCCGTGCGCACGGGGTCACTTCCCTGCGATTTTGACGCGCACGCCTTCGGAATGACTCGAAAACTCCGGCGCATACATGCACTGGATCGTAGTTATGCCATTGGAAAAATCACCGGCATGACTGACACGCAGCGGATACTCGAACACATACGTGCCCTTAGGCAAATAATCGAAAAAGAAATTGGTAGACGCATCCTTGGTGCTTTCATAATAACAAAGACCACCCTGCCACTTGCAGCGCGAGATAACATTCTCAGGCTCGAACCCGGAAGCACGCATATCCTTCATGTGCACATACTCTAAAGTACGGTCTATACGCAGCTCGATGCGCACTTTTACCCGGTCGCCTACTCGCAGTTTCCGCTTATGTAAAGGCGTGAGCACCGGGCCGGTGTCCGAAGGCCTTTCGATAAATAACTGCTTTTTCAATTGCAGGGGCGTTTTGGCCGGGGTGATCTTATCCAAATTCTCAAAATACTGCCAGTACATGCCGCCCCAGGCAGCTATCTTATTGTTGTTCCGGATGGAAATATACCCCATGTCGGACGTTACCTCAGCACCGCTCCAGGATGTCTTAAAATAACCGCTGCCGGCTTCTATATTAACATTATCCATTTTTTCCGGTTCGATCTTTATTTTTTTGGTTTTCCCGATGGTAATCCCCGGCTGCTTGCTTTCGGCCAACCAGTCTTCGCCCTTGAGCAGCAGCGCATAACAGGCATCAACCGTGGCTTTGGTGGTGCGCCAGTCCTGGGTCTGCTTCTGCTTCAACAGCCAGGTCTTTAACTCATCCACGGCTTCGGAGTCCCGGGCCACTTCACTGAAAACCTCGATCAACAGGGCATGGGTTTCGATGGGGGCTTGATACCAGTAGTAACCGTAACTGCTCTTCCAGTACATGCCCATCTCTTCAGAATGAAGCGCATGCTCCTTGAGAGATTTGACGATGGCCGCCGGGGTCTGTGGGTCGCCATAACGATGTAAACTTAAGGAAATCATTCCCTGTACGTAAATATTAAAGTCGAGCCAGTACTTTTTGGCCTGACCTTTGTAATACGTGAACGCCTTTTTGACGCTGTCGTCCATGGGGATGTCTTTAAAATAACTGCGGGCGTAAAGATAGTGTACCTGCATATATCCGATGTTTCTTTTATTTAGGTTGATGTCGTGCTTCAACAGCCATCGGTAGTCTTCTTTGATTTTACGGTCTAAATAGGGTACGGCCTTTTTGAGCATATCCCATAACTTCTTTTCTTTTATGAGCCTCCGGCGGGCAGGGGTTTTTTTTGAAAAATCACCCCCTGCACCCCCAAAAAACTTTTGTTTAGCTTTAGCGGCTTTATGAGCAGCTTTTCCGTCCTGGAAAACTCCTAACTGGCCCAAATGCGCAAATCCGCACACAATGTGCTGGGTGATATAACGACTCTCACGCATGCCGTGAAACCAGGGCCAGGCTCCGGACGCCAGTTGCCCGTCTTTAAGCTTCTGTAACGCACGCTGTAACTGACCGGCCATTTTATTGAGATCAAATAACAAAGCTATACGCTTCTTGCGCTGGCTTTCATCCTGTGCGTTCAAAACCCAGGGGGTCTCTTCCAATAAAAGAGTCTTCAATTCCTGGTTCTTCTCCAAATTGGAAAGCAAAGCGTCACCGCCTTTCGCGCTCTTCCACACATCGAAAACCCGCTTGATTTTGGGGTTGGAATTAACGATAAAAGAGGCGATGGAATTGGCATAATAACGGCTGAAAACCTGCTCCATACATTCATAAGGATATTCCATCAAATAAGGCAGGGCCTGGACCGCATACCAGACCGGGTTAGAAGTAAATTCTAAAGTCAATTTATGATGCTTCAGGGTAGTTGATTTGCCGGAGTCGATGAGCTTCTTAAACCGGAAATCTTTACTTTGCAAAGAACGTAAAGGCAGGGGCAGGGTCTCGGTGACCAGCATACGGTTCTTCAAAATGGGCAGCGGCTTCTCTTCGCCGTCGGAAAATTTCCCGGCCGCGGCGACGATGCGATAGGTGACGGTGTCTACGTCTTCGGGAACCAGCAAATTCCATCCCACCAGGGCGCTCTCCCCTTTGGCGGCGCTAAAACTAACCTCCGGGCTGCTGTTTTTGAACTTCGCATCCACGGGCTGTAAAGTAAGGGCGTCGAAAAGCATTAATCTCGCTTTGCCTGCAAGGGTCTTTTCCGAAAGGTTGGTGATTTTAGCTGTCAATTTCAGGGTGTCGCCTTCGCGCAGGAAACGAGGCGCATTAGGCACTACCATCAACTCTTTCTGGGTGACTAATTTATTGGTAATTAAACCGTATTCCAGGTTCTTCGTATGAGCAAAACCGAGCATCTTCCAGGTGGTCAGGGCTTCCGGCACAGTGAAAGCAATAATGATTTCCCCTTCGCTCCCGGTTCTCAAATGAGGATAGAAAAAGGCGGTCTCCTGGAAATTACCACGCGCTTTAACTGCGGACAGGTCAGGTGCGGCGTTTAATAATGCCGGTGCAGCGCCTATCGCATCTACGGCGGTTTCCGACAGGTCCGCTCCGTCGGTATGCCACTCTTTGCCGTTCTTTTTTTTGCCGCCGTTGGCTTTTTTCGGGGCCGGCGGTTTTCCACCAAGATAGGCGGCCTCACGCCGGGATTCGTCCCTGCTGCCGGGCCGGGCTGCTTTTTGCACCCGGCTTTTCATTACGCCGCCGATTACGCCGTCTGAAAAATACACGGCGCGCTGGACGCCGAACCAGTTCAGGGTGTCGTAATATTTATTGAAGTAAGCGGAGCTCTTTTGCAAAACGCCGATGCGCCGGGAATTAACCGTACCGAAATAGCGGTTGCCTTCCCACTGCAAATGATTGTAGTGCCGGGGAAAAATACTAAAATACCAATTGTGGGGCATAAAAGCATCTAAAGAGGCATCGTAAAGAGCGGCCACCATTTCGGCCCCCAAACGCAGGGAGTCATTAAAAACGCCTTTTGCCGCCGGGCCTGTTTTAGCGGGCTTAATTTTTATGCGCCACTCCTCTTTTTCACCGGGCTTCAACTTATCGCGAAAAGTTTCGAAGCTGATGTCTAAGTTTTTATTGGACCAGGGCACCACTATGTTTTTGCTGTGCTTGAACACCTCGTTATACTTGACAAAAGTAATGTGTACACCTACGTTGCCGCGGTGTTTTTCTTCGATGGGAATCTCGATCTTATGCTGCCGGCGGGACAGGGTGAGATATTTTTTCGCGAAAATCTTGCCGCGGTGCTCGATTTCATAGATCACAAACACGTTCTTAGCGGCGGAACCGAACAAAACCACTGCTTTTTTCCCCGGTTCCACAGTCTCTTCGGGTATAGTAAACCAATCCAATCGATTGTGGGGCACCCGCTTGCCCCGGGAAGAGTAAAGGGTAAAATAAAGCACTTCTTTTACCGGGCTGCCGTACCTGTCTTTAGATTCCATCTCAACCACGTATTTACCGCTCTGCCAACTGCCCAGGCCGGTTAGTTTCAACTCCTTGCTTTTGCCGGTGTCGAAGTTTTTTTGAAAAACCTTTTTCTCCTTTTCCCAATTACGAAAATCATCTTCGCGGGCAAAGGCGTCATCAGGAAAATCTTTATAGTAATCCTTTTTTCCCATGGTGAAACGGTCGGGGGCGTCCCAGGGTTTTTTCCTGGTGACCCGGGGATTCTCTTTTAGACGGTAAAAAGCGATGGCCCCGGAGGCGGGGATAAAATCGCCCGATAGGGTGCTGGAATTAACCTGCAAAGTGTGGGTTTCTTTATCTTTATCTAATTGTCCGGGCAGGTTGAGGCCGATTTTCAGGGCGGTATAGCCGATGGGAATTCTTTTTACCGCCTGCCGGGTTTCGCCGTTGATATCGGTCACTTCGGCGTAAATTACGAAATTAAAGGCCGGTTGGGTCTTTTTGTCTATAGTAAGGTCGGGAACCGCTTTAAAAGTGATCTCGAAACCCCCTTTTTTACCGGTTTTGCCCACTTCGTTGAGGATCTCCATTTTGGGGGCCGGGGGGAGATAACCCCAATAATACCAGCGGTAAGGGAAAAACACTTCGCGCACCACCCGGTATTTCACGTCGGCATTGTCGATGTTGTAACCGGCATAGGCCGCGGCTTTACCGGTGACGGTAACCATGTCGTCCAATTTATAGGTTTTCTTAAGGGCATCGAATGTCACCTGGAATTTGGGGCGTTTGTACTCTTCTACGGAAAATTCGGAGCTGCCGTGGCTGTCGGAGATGCGCATCCTGCCGTTCAGGCGGCCTAAGGGAAGTTGAAAAGTACCGCTGAAAGTGCCGTATTCGTTGGATATTAGGTCTAAATGGCTTACTTTTTGCCGATTGACGTCATACAATGTGACGCGGGTACGGCGGTTGGGCAGGATGCGGTTATTTTCACCGGCTGCGCTGTCCCGGTGCAGGATAATACCTTTGAAATGCAGGCTCTGGCCGGGCCTGTAAATAGCCCGGTCGGTAAAAAAGAAAGTGCTCGTTTTTTGGGGATAGCGGTCGTAGGACCGGTAGAGGTAAAATTCCCGCTCCTCGAATAAGCGGTCGGAACCGCTGCTGAACTCTAAACGAAAATAGTTCTTTAAACCGGCCTGCCGGGAGATGTGAAAATAGCCCCTAACATCGGCCCGGAAAAGAGGGCCTTTTTTGAGCACATAGCTGCGGGTAGGACGGTGGTATTCCCGGTACCAAACCTGGCCCGAGGCTCCGCCTAAAGGCGCGCCGGTATGGCGGTGCAGCAGGTGGAATTCCAGGCCTTTTTTGTCTGACCGGCGGTGCACATAGGCGATATTGGAGACCGTGAAAAAGGTATACGCCACGGCGTGTTTTTTAAAATCGAAAGCGCTGCTGTCCGCTGCTAAAAGGACATATTCGCCGGTTTCCAGCCCGCGCACCTTCGCTTCCGCGGCATGGGCCTGGAAATCCCCGTCGCCGGGAAAGGCAGTTTGCCAGGTTTCCACAGCCTGCTTCGAGATATAAAAGGCCACCATGTCGGCATAGCGTTTCCGTTTCTGCGCAGCTATCTCCGGCATACTTGTTTTGACCATTTTAAAATAGACTTTACCGAGGTTTTTATACTTAACCAAAACCTGGAAAGGTTTACCCGAAGCCACCGCTCCCTGTAAAGTCATATCTAATTTACGCCCCTCGATGCGATCGATCAAATAGGCGCAGTTACCGGCCCCGGTGGAAGCGGGATATTTTTTGATTGCTTCCCGGCAAATGTTATGGGCTCTCTTTTTGTACCATTTGTATTTTTCCGTGGTTTTGTTTCCGGGTTTGTATTTATCACCTAACTCGTTGTAGAGGGCGGCTAATTCATAGTAAATCTCAGCGGAAACCGGCGCTTCCGGGTAGTTGGTCATCATCTGTTTAAGGGTTTTTTCACAGCTGATTTCTTTGTTGCTAATCACCCCTTCTTTGTATATAAAACGAAGCCTTTTCAGGTCTACATCCACTAAGGCAGCGGGATCTTTGTCAGCTAAGTGAAAGCGAATCAACTCCTGCAGGTAGGTGAGAGCATAATAGCGGAAAGAGAGAGGATCGCGGGTAGATATTTTTAGCCCGGCAAAGTCCCGGGCCGGTTTGAAATAATCCTTATTATTAAGCGTGAAGCGGTAAACCGGCTGGGTTAAGCTGGATTCGCTGCCCATGAAAAAATCCACGGCGCGGTGCGCCAGGAAATCGTAAAGCGTGGGCCGGTACCGGCGCCCACTGCTGCGCTTGTGCAAAATCCTATCATAAATGTCGATTTTTGTTTCTTTGGCTTTGTCCGCGTTTTGCAAGGATTTTTGGTAGTGTCGGACAACTTCCTCCACTATTTTTTTCAAGTCCCAGGTTCGTATATCATCTTGTTTGATAGCGCCCGGCGCCACTGCGGTGCGGTTCAGAAACCGGTAGCGGTTGGCCCGGTAATAGCTCCAGTATTGTTCGGCCAGCATGGAATGCAGCACCGGGGTGATTGGAAACCGGCTCTGTTTCAATTCACCGGTCAATAAACTATGCACCTTAAATACGGCGTCTTCTTCCACTTGCTGGATGAAGTATAGTTTATGGATCAGGGCTTTTGCGAACTCCCCGGGCCGGTTTTCTTTTTTTGCAGCCGAATAGATTTTCTCCACTACTTGTAAGGCTGATTTAGGCAGGCCCTTGCTGTTATAATTTTCGACTTCCTGCCACAAACTCTCATAGTGCGACTTTTCACCGCTGGGCAGGGAACCGACTCCGACTCCTTCTGCTTCGGCTTTTAGGTTAGCGCTGCTGCATCCGCTAAAGACCGGCAGCGGCAGTATCACGATCAAAATCGACAATAAAAAATAAAAACGCTTCATATTTACCCTCCTAAAACTTTTTCCAGGGGTGCGGCGCACCACCCTTTGGGCCGCTTCGCGGCAATACGACAGGGACAGGATACCAAAAATCCGATAAAAAAACAAAGCACCCGGCGGGTGCACCCTATAAGCCGCTTCGCGGCAGTACTACAGGGACAGGATACCAAAAATCCAATAAAAAAACAAACGTTTGCTACAACCTGGCCGGAGATGTGTTCCCCAGGCCCCTCATAGGCCGCGGACACCGTCCGCCCCAGGCCCCTTATAGGTTGGGGACGCCGCCCCCTTCCCGGTTTTGATCCCGGTCAATCAGTCAACAGGCACAACCCTTTTGGTCGGACAAACACGAAAAATTCCCCTTTTTTAGCTCCCGGCGGCCGGATTTTTAGAGCGGGCACCTGCCGGGCGAACGGCGTTCGCTTTGCCGGCATTTTATCTTCCCGGCTGTCCCGGGCAAAAAACGGGGAGTTACAGGACCCGGGTGCCTGAAATCATTTATTATCAGTTTTTTACAGCTTTCATCAAAGGGGATGATGCTCAAAAAAAACGTCCCGGGCAGCCCCGGAATTCCCGGAAAAAAAATTATTTTTTTCCCGTCTTTAATTGAAAATTTTCCATTTTTATGCTACTTATATTATATCTGGGTACTGTGAATAATTTAATAATCGGTTTGTTGGGATCATTAAGTGTGATTCCCAAATATTGTCGTGCAGAAAGTCTTATATATATGGAGTTTTTACTAACGGAGGTAATTAACGATTTTTTTGATTTGCACTAAATTATTAGTGAGGAGAAATAAAATGAAAAAAAAGATTTTTGCCAAGAAATTAGCCTTAAACAAAAAAACCATTGCTGCATTGGACGATTCGGTCTTATTAACCATCAAGGGAGGTAAGACTAAAGTTGAGTTTACCTGCGACACACAAAGGGTATGCTGCCCCATTACGACGGAAGAAGAAGAATAGCTTTGCATCATGTAGGTGGTTGATAACCCTGCAGCTAAAAAAAAACAGACCTGTCCCGGGTTTTTACTCCCCGGGACTCCCGGTTAAGTGTAAATTTTTTGCCGGATTTTATCGCAGCGCTACAGCCTAGAGTGCCTATAGAAATAGGCATAAGGAGCTTCTCTCACCCAGGGATATTTTTCTTCATGAGGCCCTTACAGTGGTCCTTTCCAGGGACTGCTGCCCATACTTTCTCTACTGTAGTAAATGAACAATTCAAAGTTTTCCTAACAGGGGAGTAAGTACAGGGTAATTCGGTTAAGCAATTAACAAACGAGTACTTATAACGGCACTCTAAATTCCTATCCCCAGGGCTTTTTTCACCCTTTCCGGTGTGAAGGGAGTGGTGTACAGGCGAACGCCTGTGGCATTAAAAAAAGCATTGGCAATGGCGCCGATGGTCGGTATCACCGGCATCTCGCCGCAACCCCTGGGGCCGGTGCCCGGAAGGTGGTTATCTAAGAAAGCAATGTCGATAGGCGGCATGTCTGAAAACCTGGCGATGCGGTATTGACTGAAATACTCTGTCTGTGTGCTGTGGCCGTCTAACCTGATCTCTTCAGTGAGGGCATACCCGATTCCCCAGGCCACCCCGCCGCGAATACCCTGGGTAACCGTATTGCAATTGATAACAGTACCGATGTCAAAAGCCACGCACACATGCTTTACCGATATCTTGCCGCTCACCCGGTCTACAGCGATTTTCGCCGCAATTGCTCCAAGCTGGCAGCCGCCGTGCAGCACGATAGCCAGTCCGATGCCCTCATAGGCATCTAAGGGGGCTCTGCCATAACCGATTTTGTCGGCGCAGGCATCGATTAGATTAGCGAAAGCCGGGGTGGAAAGATTCTCTTTGCGCAGCACAAGCGGGTCTTTACCTATATTGTGGGCCAGCATGTCCATATGACTTTCCGTGGCAAAACAAGTCTGCACATAGCTGGTGCCGCGCACAGCAGCCAGGCTGACGGGCCAGTCCGGGACCCGGTAAGCTTTGACCAGTACATTGGGAATATCGTAAGTATTTTTTGTTCCATCTCCCACGTCCTGGTAGGAATCGATTTTGCGGGCAATTATTTTACCGGCGGAACTAATGCCGCCGGTTACTTCGATGATACAGGCTGCTTTATACATCGATCTTAACTGGAATTGATTTTTGCGGCTGTAGACCAGCTTTACCGGGGCGCCGACCTTCTCGGCAAGTCCGGCTGCTTCCCGGCAAACCGGGTTGGCCTGCCTGCCGCCGAAAGCGCCGCCCACCGGCACGGCGACCACCCTGACGTCGGCAAGGGGCCGGTTAAGATAGGCGGCAGCCAGTTCCCGCACTTTGTGGGCATGTTGAGTGCCGACCCAGACCGTTACCCTGCCGCCGTCTTCCCATTGGGCTAATGCGGTATCGGTCTCTAATTGGGCGTGGCTGATATAGTGGGTGGTATAGGTTTCGGAAAGCACAATGTCGCTGCCCCGCAGACCGGTTTCGATGCTGCCCTGCTCTTCTTTTATTTCCAGCAGTGCCGCATTGGCGCGGGCTTCATCTAAAGGTAATTCTTTTGAGCGGGCCGGTTTCATCCAGGTGGGTTTTACCGCGGCGAGAGCTTTCCGCACAGCGGTGTAACGCTCGCCCACTGCGGCCACCCTGCCGCGGACGATGTCCACCATTTCTACTCCCGGCAGGGAGCGCGCCTCCTCCATATCCGCGGCCTCGAGTTTAGTGAGCCGGCGGTGATAGGGCTGCGTCAGCCAGCCGGCGTACAGCATGCCCGGCTTATGCAGGTCGCCCGCATACTTCAAAGCGCCGGTAACGATTCCTTCAGCATTGACATTGGGGATGCCCCGGTCTTCGTATACCTTGCTTGCCGCGGCGTGCGGGTCGATATTTATAACAACCCTTTCGCCGCCGCCTAATTCAGCAGCATCTACTATTTTGCTTTTTTCTCCTTTCCGGCCCACGCCACATTCCCGGAACTCCAGTTTTTCCAGCGGTATTCTTAAAAAGCGAGACGCCCGTTCCATCAGATCGGCGCGGATTTTTTCACATGCCAGCCAGAAGCCCCAGCCCACGATCCTGGTTGCCGAACTGCCGCTGGTGACGCCGTCGTCGGGGCAGCAGTCGGTATCGCCCTGGATGACGGTCAAATCTGCCTGCTCTATTTCCAGCCCCTGGGTAACGATGGCGGTGATAACGGTTTTCAGTCCCTGGCCCAATTCGGTGCGCCCGGTGAACACGGTCACTTTGCCGTCTGCACCGAAAGCGATCCATTCGGTATAGTCTGTCACCGGCTCTACTGCCGGGCAGTCGGGAGAACCGGGGTCCAGGGGCAGCGGCTCGCTGCACTTTGTTTGCGCCGCAGCGCCGTGGGAAAAACGGAAAGTATAGAAGAGACCCGTGCCACCTAAGGAAGCGATGAATTGCCTGCGTGTCATACTCATTCCGGTACCTCCACCGATAGGTTATCTTGAAACTCATTATACCATGAACACAGCGGAATTTTCAATGGTCAATTATAACTTAGCTCTCTGCACCGGCAAATGGAAAGATGGAATCTTGGAATATTCGGTTTGAAAGATCGGGGAAGGTGATACCCCCAACGCTCCCGCACCCGGCGAAAGCAAATTGCAGAATTTAGGGGGCTGTTTTCTGCAGGTTTTGCAGAATTTAGGGGCCTGTTTTCTGCAAAAAGTACTTTTTTTGGGGCCTGTTTTGTGCTATAATGATAGCGGAGGTAAGCTTTTATGAATCTGAAACGGTCTGTAGAAAAAAATTTAAAAAAGTGGTATGAAGGGAAACACCGCAAACCTCTCGTTATAAGGGGGGCCAGGCAGGTGGGCAAATCAACGCTGGTTAGGGATTTTGCTAAAGCGCACAACCTTGTGCTCTACGAGGTAAATTTCGAACGTTTTCCCGGTTTTGGCGAGGTTTTCAAAAAACCGGACATCGCCGGGATTTTAAGGGAGATCGAATACCTGTGCGGCAAAGGCAAAGTAAATCCGCAAAATAGTATTATCTTTCTCGATGAAATCCAGGCAGCGCCCTTAGCTGTAAAGGCATTGAGATATTTCTATGAAGATTTTCCCGGTTTGGCTGTAATCGCCGCCGGGTCTTTACTTGAGTTCACCCTGGCCGATTTTTCTTACTCGATGCCTGTAGGCCGTATCGAGTATCTTTTTTTGGGCCCCATGACTTTCGAGGAATTTTTGCAAGCAAAAGGCGAAAAGAGGCTTTTAGATTTGATCAGGGAGTACGATTTCTCCTATAATTTCCCGGTCAGCGCCCATAACAACCTGTTACAATTGCAAAGGGAATACCTGTTGGTGGGCGGCATGCCTGAAGCTGTTCAAAGGTATGTAGAAACCGGGGACATTAATGAAGTGATCGACGTTCATTCGTCTATTATCGAAACATACCGCGACGATTTTGCCAAATACGCGAAAGGCGCTGCCCTGCTGCGATTACAAAAGGTATTCGATTATGTGCCTGCCGCTGCCGGCGAGAAGATTAAATACCGGAACATCGACGAGAACTCGCAGGCCAGGGATTTGCGGGAAGCGGTTGAAATGCTGGTAAAAGCCGCTGTAATCACCTGTGTTTATCATTCTAAATCTTCGGGAATTCCTTTACGGGTGGGGAAAAACGACAAAATATTTAAGCTGTATTTTCTCGACATCGGTTTAATGAACCGGGTTTGCGGCATTCAAAACATTCCTTTGCAGAAGTTGGAGAGCAGGGAATTTGTTAATCAAGGAAAAATGGCCGAGCAATTCGTCGGGCAGCATTTGCTCTATTCGGGCAGGAGGAATGAGACGCCGCGGTTGTTTTACTGGCTGCGGGAGGGGCGTTCGACCAATGCGGAAGTTGATTTTGTTATCCAGGTAGACAGCGAAATAGTCCCCGTGGAAATCAAAGCCGGGAAAAGCGGATCGCTTAAGTCTTTACACCGGTTTATTTTTGAGAAAAAATCGGGAAGAGCGGTTCGTTTCGATTTAAACCCACCGTCTGTGATGAGGGTTTCTCATAAAATAGGCAGTGGTGGGAAAGTGCATGAAATAGGGTTTTCTCTTTTATCGCTGCCTATTTATATGGTAGAGCAGTTGCCGCGAATCTTTCGCTTTTTTTAAACGAAAGTTTTTTTTGACAAAAAGCAAAAATTGATTTATTATATTAGCGTGGCACGAGGTGAAATAATGGAACAAATCGAAAGAAATATCTCGGTTAAAATAACTGAAAACTTGCTGAAACGACTCGATAACGCTGCCTGGAAATTAGATCGAAACCGGAACTTAGTTATTATGGCTGCGTTGGAAGATTACATAAGAAAAGTGGAAGAATTCCCTAAAGGAATTCAAAAAATGATACAGGGAACAGTAAGGGAGACAGAGCCTACCGAAGATGAAAAAGAATTCCTGTCTTCTTTTGAATTTGAGGAAAGTGATTTTGTTCTCGATGCGGAACTACTTTCAGCCTCCGGCGGCCCTGCCGGGAGCCAAACTTTTAAAAAAGTTTGAACAAAACTTTTGTTTAAAAAAAGCGAAAAGCGCTGCCATCACCTTTGCCGCGAAGCGGCTTATTGGCTGGGGACGCCGTCCCCCCCGATGCGCGACGACTTTTTTCACTTGATATTTATTCAATTTAAGAATAAAATACACTATGAAAAATATTAAGATTTTTTTCGACCCGGGAAAAGAATTCAAAATGATGAATATCAAACCCCTGCTGGGGATCACCGGCCTCTACTTCATCTTCCTGCCTAAAACCGAAATCCAATACCCTTTCAAAAAATCAAGACTGCTCTATATCGGCATGAGCGAGAAAAAAACCAACAGCATCGGCAGCCGCTTAAGCGGCCACTACGACGGCAAATCAGGCAACCTGGGCCTGCTAAACTACCGGAAAATAGAACCGCTCTACTTTACTTATATTAATTTCGAGGTGTTGAAAAATTTCTGGCAGCATCGCGTCGAAGACTTAGAAAGCTATTTTATCCTCGATTTTGTCGAAAAATACGGCGTGTACCCTATCTGCAACAATAGAACAGGCTTAGAAATACTAAAAGTCGAAGTGCCGGTCAATCTCGACATAGATTGGGATTATTTTAATTTAAGTACCCAGGGGGGCTTTTTTGAAAAATCGCCCCAATAAAGTTGACGCGGTGCGTCTATTCCAATTTTCCACCTTAATTTGTGAAAAATTCCCCCCAAAAAACTTTCATTAAGCAAACGTTTGCGCCCCCTTCCAACCACAGGGAATCGGTTGGGACGATGGGCTAAATAAAAGTTTTTGTCCAACTTTTTTCAAAAAGTTGGCCGCCGGAGGCAAATAAAAATGAACAGCGAGATCAAAAGCGGCAAAGAAATCACAGCCGGCTTCTTTGCCGGGATAGAAGACATACCGGGCGTTGACCGCGGCATCGCCGACTTACTGAAAGACCTGTACAACAAAGATAAACTTACCCAAAAAAGCCTCTCTAATGCCCTGCTCAGGCTGAGAATGCGGGAGGCAAAAAAAAATGAATAAAATCAAAAGACTAAAAATCAAAGGCATTCGCGGCATCCGCGAACCGCTGAACCTGAAATTGGGACAAAACCCCCTACTCCTCTACGGCGCTAACGGTTCGGGAAAAAGCAGCATCACCGACGCGGTGGAATGGTTCTACCATAACCGCATCGCCCACCTCTCCAGTGAAGAAGTGGGCCCGGGCGGAACCAAAGCCCTGCCGAACATATTTTTAGAACCGGGCGAAAAAGGGGGCGTTGTTTTCGAGTTTTCCGACGATAACCTCGATTCCGCTAAAACCTTCTCTTGCAATTGGGATTCGCCGCAGCCGGAACAGCAAAACAAAAGCGACTTCTACCGCGACTATCTAAAAGAATCCCAAAAAGAAAACCTGTTCCTGCGGCACCGGGATTTAGTGGAATTTATCCTGGCTTCCAAAAAAGAAAAGTTGGACTTCCTGTCGAAAATTATCGGTTTCGCGGAAGTGACAAAAGTCAAAGATACCCTGCGAAAAACACTCAACGAACTCAAAAAAGAGATCAAAATAAAAGATTTCGCCAACCGGATCAGCCGTTTAGAATCCCGTTTGATCGAATTCTTAAACCAGCGCACAGTCACCGAGACACAGTTCACCGCGGCAGTCAACCTGCTGTTGGAACCGTTGCGCCTGCAAAAAAAATTGACCCGCTTCGACCAGGTGGATGAAGTTTTAGACCTTATCAAAGACCCGGGAGATCGCGGATTCGTGGAGCAAGAATCTTTCTACATCAGGCTTTTGGACTGGCTAAGCAGCCTCGATACCCTGATGGCCGAAATCGAAACCCTGTATGAAGGATACTATTCTCGCTTTCAAAAGATCGCCGCCGACAGTGAAAAGATCAGCAAAATCCTGCTGGAAAGACTGCTTTCCGAGGGAGAGCGGGTTTTGCGGGAGGGCATTGTAAAAGAGGAAAACTGCCCTTTGTGTTTGCAGCCTAAAAGTAAAAGTGAGCTGCTGGCGGAATTGGGGGTGCGGTTAGGCGAATTAGAGAAAATCAAAAAAGAGAAAATTGAATTAGAAGAAGTGCAAGAGACTTTGCGTAGAAATCTCGATAACCCGCTGCAGCGATTGAATATTTTTTTGTCCGACCGGGTGATCCAGGCAGAAGAGCACCGCGAATTAAGCAGCCTGCTGGAAAAAATAAAAGATGGATTCGCCGCTTACCGGCAGCAGTTAGGCGTTGAAATTTCCGCGGCGGATAAGCTTGCGGATAAGAACAAATTGTTAATAGACCGGGAATTGCTGCGCCGCGCTGCAAAATTTTGCCGGGAAAAGATCGACCGATTGAAAGCAGAGAAAAAAGAAAATTACAAATATGATTTCTACAGTAAAATCGTCCAGGCCCGGGATGCGTACTTAGAAAGAAAAAAATTGCAGCAGGAGAAAAAAATTATCGAGAAACAGGCTGCCGCTTTCGATATTTTATACAGCGAATTTTTAAAAAGGCAGGAAGAAGGAATTGCTTCTTTTTTGACTATTTTTTCAAAGGACATAAACCACCTGTACCGATTCATGAATCCCGGGGAAAGGGTAGAAGAGATCAAATTGGCCCCTTTGCAGAAAAATGATGAGTTAGTAGGCATAACCCTGGAATACAAATTTTTTGAAGATTTGGTTTCCCCGCCGCAGAAATACCTGAGCGAATCGCACCTGAACTGTTTGGGAATCGCTTTCTTTTTGACTTCCGTGAAAGCCTTTAACAAAAGGAATAATTTTTTTATTTTGGACGACGTGATATCGAGTTTCGATGGCTTGCACAGGAAGCGTTTTGCCGAATTATTGGTAGAGAAGTTTCCCTCTTACCAGGTGATTATGATGACCCACGAACAGGGGTGGTTTGAAGAGGTCCGCGATTTATTTAAGAGCAGAGGTTGGCAGGTGGCTGTTTTGGCCCACGGTGTGGCCACTCTATAAGCTGCTTCGCAGCAGCCCCGCGGCATGGGGAGCCGATGAGGGACCTTTCTCAAGACAGAAAAGTTTGTCGCTCAACAAAAGTTTTGATCAAACTTTTTCAAAAGTTTGGCCCCCGGCAGGGCTGCCGGAGGCAATTTGGAAAATAATGCCGGGGGTTGAAATTTACGTCGATTTCGATTACAATATAATATCATAATATATACAAAACTGGAAAAAATGCCGTCAAGTGAATGAAATCCAGGATAGCTCTCTTATCGATAAAAACGAATTTAGAGGAGGACAACGTGTTCGAACAAAAATGTTCTGTGAAATATAAAGACAGCCTAATGACAGCGGAAAAGCGACCCGGCCTGTTCCCGTTTTTTATGCAGGGCGACCGCCTCACCCGGGAAGATTGCGCCGCTTTAGGTCTCACCGACAGAAGGCAATTAGAGGAATTATTCAGCGGCCGGGTATGGGGTGACAGCGCTCCCGGTGAAGAAATCACCTCCTGTTTTACTATTGCAGCGCCGGCTGCAAGCGCCGCCAGTTCCAAAGGAAAAACGTTTAAAGCAGGAGGCCGGGAAACAGGAAATGGCGAGTCGGAATCCGGCAGTGGATCGACTTCCCCTTCTTTTAATATTTTGATAGCAGAGGATAACCTTATCAACCAGAAATTGATATTACAGCTTTTAAAAAATATGGGATTAGCGGCGGATTTGGTAGAGAACGGTGTACAGGTGTTGGAAGCCTTAGAACAAAAGCAGTATGATTTAGTACTCATGGACATCCAGATGCCGGAGATGGATGGCGAAGAAGCCGCCAAAAAAATTTTTGAAAAATATAAAAACGGCGAGAGGCCCCGTATTGTTGCTGTCACAGCCCATGCCTTGCCCGGCGATAGGGAGAAATATCTCGGTATAGGCATGGATGATTATATCAGCAAACCGATTGATTCTACCCGGTTTAAAGAGAGGATAATCCACTGGAGTTCAATCGGCAGGGGAAGCGATTAATTCCGCATTCGGGCATCGAGGGACACAAGCTAAAAAAGGTCTCCGACCTGCCGGAGGCGGGATAAAATGAAAAAAAAGAATTTTTTCAAGATTTTAATTTTGGCGCTGCTGCTGCTGCTTTTTTTTGTTGACTGCCGGGAGAAAGGCGGTATAACCATTTTTTACGGCAGCATCGCCGGGAAAATTATCGACGCCGTAACCGGCAGCGCGGTGAAGGACGTCTCGATTACCATCGTAGAACTACAAAAAGAAACCACATCGGATTCCCAGGGCGATTATTCTTTTGCGCAAATCGAAACCGGCGCTTACACCCTGAAAGCCACAGCTTCCGGGTATGACGAAAAAACCGTCCAGGTGACTGTAAACAAAGATGAAACTGCAAATGCCGATTTTTCTTTAACGCCCAGGGCCCAGGGTAACACCTACTACGTAGCCACCAATGGCAGCGATGCCAACCCCGGCACTAAAGAACAGCCCTGGGCTTCTCCCGGTTATGCGTCGCGCCGGTTGTCGCCCGGCGACACGCTGATTATTTCCGGGGGGAAGTACATCCTCAGTGAATATGACGCGGACATTTTGACGCCCCGGTCCGGCACTGCCGCAGCTTATATCACTATAAAAGGAGAAGAGAATAACCGTCCCATCCTGGCAGGAAAAGATAACCTCAGTCATGCGCTTGCCCTATCGAGTTATTTGCTAATAGAGAACTTAGAGATTACCAGCCACAACGGCGCTAATTTCCGCGACGGCATCTCCCAGTTGGACACCCCGGTAAAAAATGTGACTTTGAAGAAACTTTTTATTCACCACATCGACGAATTCGGTCTCAATGTCGCCGACATCGACAATCTCACCATCGAGAATTGCAAAATTACTTACACCGGTTTCGGCAGTATCGGCGGCCCTGAAGGGCAGCAGGGCGGCTGGCAAAACGTAGTGATCGACAATTGCCGGTTGTCCTATAACGGCCACTATTACCAGGGCGGCCCCGGCCCCGGCCCCTACGCACGCCCCGACGGTTTCGGTATAGAGCCTTCTCCCGGACCTATAGAGATCAAGTACACTACTGCCGCTCATAACCGCGGCGACGGTCTGGATTCCAAAGCAGGCAATACTTACATTCATAATTGTATTGTCGCCAACAATTCCTGCGACGGTATCAAACTTTGGGCCGGGGACAGCAAAATAGAGAATTGTTTGATCTACGGCACCGGTGACGGCACAGGCGGTTCCAGTCCCTGGGCCGGTATCGTTATCGACGGTGAAACAAACGGCGATAAATTTGAAATAATCAACGTTACCCTTCATGATAATCCCCAGAGGCAGGCATATCCTATGTATGTGGGTTATGACCGGCACGCCGATATTACTGTCACCATGAAAAACTGTATCGCAGCCAACGGTTATGGCCTGGTTTATTTCGGCTCCCGCGTTACCGCAGTGCTGGAATATAATGTTTTTTACCGCCCCGGCTCTAATGAGCAAGTAGAAGCCAACGGCAGGGTTTTCACTACCGGCGACATCGAAAACGGCGAATTAGGAGCCGGCAATATCGTTCGAGACCCTTTATTTATTTCCCCCGCCTGGGGCAAGAGCGGGGATTATCATTTGCAGTTGGGCAGCCCGGCCATAGATGCCGGAACGGCAGTGGGTGCGCCTGCCATCGATTTAGAAGGCAATCCCCGGCCCGTAGGCAGCGGTTACGACATCGGCGCTTACGAAAAACAGTAAGTTTTTGCCTTCGGCGACCCTGCCGGGGGCCAAACTTTTGTAAAAGTTTGA
>JAGLSW010001036.1 GCA_023135565.1 Candidatus Aminicenantota bacterium
GGGGTGGCGCTGAGGGGCTTTTTATGTTTTTTGCCCCGAAGCGACGGGGTGTGTTTGGTTGCGGCCAACGGCTGCGATAGACTTTTCACGGGGAAGAATCTTGTTTTTTTACGAAGATTATCTAATATGACAAAAATTTTTTTGTCAAAAGGGACTTGACAAAAGAAATTTTGTCAAGTATAATGGCTCCACGGTTTGTTTCCGGGTTCGAAAACCGGCCGGAAGATCGGATTACTGCAAGATTAAGATTAAAACCAGGAGGTACAAAATGTACGAATCTAACCGTGTAGCTAATATCTACAATCCTGCCAACCAGACGGAAGAAGAGCTGCGCAAGAATTTTGTTATCAGGGAATTAGAGTTCAAAACAATTTTTGAAAGGATAAAAAATTCCCCTATGAAACACCCTGAACAGCATTTTATTATCCAGGGACAGAGAGGTTTCGGGAAAACCACCCTGCTGCTGAGACTCTATTATGAAATAAAAAATGATGAGGATTTAAGTAAAAACGTTATCCCGGTTATTTTCAACGAGGAACAATACAATATCAACTCTCTATTCAGTCTTTGGTCCTCCGTTGCCGAGCATTTAGAAGAGTGGAGCGGTTTTACCGGTCTTTACGACAACGTCGAAGCCACCTACAACCTGGGAGACCCGGAAAGAGAGGCTTTTAGCCTACTGGAAACTGCTTTGAAAAAAAATGAAAAAAAATTAGTGCTGCTGATCGATAATATTACCCAGATTTTCGGTAAATTAGTCGAGAAGGAACAGCAGTTTCTCAAACACGTTTTGATTACCAGTCCTGAAATCAGGATCATCGGCGCCTCTTCCATCATCCAGGAGCGCACCTTCGAAGCGTCCCGGTCTTTTTATGAATTTTTTAGTATCCTCAATTTGAAAGGCCTGACCGGGGAAGACACGCAGAAGCTCCTGCTCAGCCTCGGCAAATACCACAACAAAAAAAATATCGAACGAATCCTCACCCAGGAACCGGGCCGGGTAGAGTCTTTGAGGCGACTGACCGGCGGGGTGCCGCGTACTATTATCCTGCTTTACGAGATTTTTGCCGATTTCAGGGAAGGCGATGCGTTCCAGGACCTGGAATTCATCTTAGACCGGGTTACCCCGCTTTATAAGCACCGTATGGACGACCTCTCCCCGCACCAGCAGAAAATCGTGGATGCCATCGCTTTGAACTGGGATGCGGTGAGCGCCAAAGAGATTTCAGAAATCGTGCGCCTGGAGAGTAAGGCGGTCTCCTCTCATCTCATGCAGTTGGAGAAAAACAGGATCATTCGTAAGATAAAAACCGGCACTAAGAATTTCCTTTACCAGATTAACGAGCGTTTTTTCAATATCTGGTACCTGATGAGATATGGCCGGCGCAGGGGCAGAAGCCGGGTGCAGTGGTTGATCCATTTTTTGCAAAACTGGTGCAAAGGAGAAGAGTTGAAAGAAAGAGCGGAAAGACTTATCCTGTCTATCGAAAACGGCAAGGTTCATGAGAAGCAGGCCCTGTACATGACGGAGGCCCTTTCCAGGACAGACATTCCCGCCGAATTGCAGCATAAGCTGATTTTAAAAGCCAGGGATTTTTTACTCAGGGAGCACAAAAACCTTTTACAGGAACTATCGAAATCCGACTTAGAACTGATCGATGAAGCAGCCACCAGTTTTGAGAAGAAGCAGCTCAGGGTCTGCGTCAAGAGCCTGAGGGCCATCAAACACAAAGCCACCCGGAATAACCTGACCTTAGTTTTTGCCAATGCGCTGTTGGAAGAGAACAAGGTCAAGGAGTCGATATTTTTGGCAAAAGCATTGTTTACGGACCGGGAGTATATCGAGGAGTTTAAGTTGGCTAATACTTTCTTTATGCTGCTGATGGCCAAGAAACAGTATGCCGCGGCCCTGAAGATATTTAGCGAGAGTCACTTAGATTTAAAAGAGAGGTTCAAACCTACCTATTATGCCCTGATGTATTTTATGCGCAATGAGCATCCCAATGAATATAAGAGAATGGGAGATGAACTGCGTGAAACCGTCGATGAGATTATCGATATCATCGAGAATTTCGACGAAGCTTACTTACGCGGCAGCTAAGCCCTCGATAAGCGCTCCCCCCTCTGTACTACTCATCGGGAAAAATCTTGTTTTTTCACGAAGATTTAACACACCCCGCTTCCTCTTGTCTCGTTCCTCGACAATCGGAACCACCCCTCTCATATTTGTGCCAAA
>JAGLSW010001037.1 GCA_023135565.1 Candidatus Aminicenantota bacterium
TTTTCAAAAGTTTGGCCCCCGGCAGGGCCGCCGGAGGCGACGGACAATTTTGAAAGTGTTAGGCAGTTGATTTTTTCTTTTTTTAGGTGTAAAATAAACCTCATGAGAAACCCAAGCATGAAGTGCTGCAACGTAATATAAAATTAATAAGGAGTATATGTAACCAATGAACAAAACAGAATTTACTAAGAAGTTAGCAAGTAAAACAGGGCTTTCGCAGGCGAAAGCAGGACAGGTAGTTGATGCCGTTTTTGATGCCGCACCCGGGAAAGGGATCATAGCAGTTGAATTGGACGCAGGCGGAAAAGTTTCTATCCCGGGGTTCGGTACTTTCAAAACAGTGCACAGGAAGGAAAGAAAAGGGATTAATCCGAAGACAAAGGAAAGTATTACCATACCTGCAAAGAATTACCCGGTTTTTAAAGCAGGCAAGACCTTGAGAGACAGGGTCAGCAAGTAAGAGCCGTATAATCTGATTTTAGAGCATCTTTCCCGGAATCCCGGATCCTGATGACAGGGTTCCGGATTGCGGGGTAGAAGCTATCCTATCTCATGGGATCCCGTTCGCACTTGCCTATCAAAAATAGCGACTCAAGTTTACGGGAAATCAACAGGGAGACGTTCACGAAGTCAATTTTTAATTCCGGCAGCGGGCCATAACGGTAGGGTTGTGCATGTGAAATGAATCCCTGCCGGGAAGAAAAAAAAAGGCACGGGCCTTGCAGCCCGTGCCTCAGTACTCCATATCTTTTTATAAAGCGAAACGCCGTTCCCTTCTACTTCTTCAGGATCAAATCACCGGAAACGGTTTTCATGGAGATAACAGGGGAATCGCCGCCAACTTTTTGGCTTCTTTTGACAAAAGGACTGTAACGGGATTCCTCTTTTTTGTCAAAAGAGAAGGGGGTTTTAATACCACCTTTGGGGCCGTTGAATTTGTAATACCCTTTTAAGGCATTGCCATTATAATCGAGGACGATATTCCCGGATACGCCGGTCAATTCCAGGTTATAGGCGCAGGTTTTGGCCAATTTAATATTGGTATCGCCGGACACCACCTTGAACTCGCTAGCTCCTTCGATAACCACACCGGTTAAATCGACACCGCCGCTGGCGCACTTTACCTCGAAAACACCCGCTGCATCGTCAACTTCAATATCGCCGGAAGCGACTTCTAATCTCATCTTGCCGCGGGCTTTTTTTACTTCCACATCACCGCTGGCAACTTTGACAGTCAGTTTCCCGGCAAAATCGCTAACTTTGATATCCCCGGAAGCTGCTTTGCCATAGAACTCGCTTTTTAAACCCGAAGCAGAAATATCACCGGAAGCTGTTTTGGCTTCGATGTTGGTTTTTTCCGGCACGGTAACGGTCCAGGAAGAGTGGCCCTTGTCGTTTGATCTCGACTTAGTAAACTCCTCTTTTAAAACAAGAGTATCGCCTTCCACTTCCATTACCGGCTTATACTTCTCGTCGGAAAAAGTGTAAACTAAGTGCACCTTAATTTCGCTCTTTTTCCCTTTCTTGATAACGCAGTCGCCGCTGACAACTTTAATCTTTACGTTTTCCAGGGCTTTGAAGGTCTTGTTAACTTCTTTTTTTTCACCGGAATGAAGATTGAGAAAAACCAACGAAAGAATAATTACCATCAAGATTGTTGTTTTTTGAAACTTTTTCATTTTTTTTTACTCCTTTTTAAATTAATTTCGTTTTACACAAGATCGAGCTTGAGCGTTTCAAACTCGCCCCTATGATAGCACCGCTTTGCTCGCTTTTCGCCTTAAATTGAAATTTAGTACCCCGGCTGAGGTTCGGAATTGAAATTTAGAACGCTATAATTAGAATTACCGAAAAAAAAGAGATAATGATTGACAAAATTTTTTTTGAATGGTACTATTTAGACTGTGTTAACTATTTATAAAACTATAAAGTTTGAAGCTCCCGGCCTCTCCAACAAAGAGACAGGGCAAAAAGATAACCGGAGGTAATAAAGAATGAAAAAGAGAAAAAGCATCACTTTGATATTGTTTTTATCCGGTCTAACAGCAGCAGTTGTTTTAGCCGGCGCAAACCTTAAAACCGAACGCTATTACAACTACGACGACCTGCTGAAAACCGCGGAAACTAAAGGGTTTGTAAGAGTCATAGTCAAACTGGATGTACCGGGTATAGAACAACTGACAGCAGGATCCAACCGCTTCCAAACCGGGCGCACGGATATGTCATATATCCAGGAAGCCTTCGATGTAGACCTGGAATTGGAAAGCGCCATCGCCACTTCAGCAGACCAGGTGCTCTATAAACTAAACGGAAAAATCTACAAAATCAATCACACCTTTTCCACCATTCCTTACTTAGCTGTAGATTTATCCCCGGAAGCGCTCGTGCTGATACGAAACCTCCCGGAAGTTATTTCGATAACGGAAGACAGGCTCACCCCGCTGCCCAAAAACTGGAAAGAGAACGCCGGCGAAGATAGCGCCTCCCCGCAGCTGCTCGACTCCCACAAAATTGTCGGCGCCGATGTGGCCTGGAATATGGGATTTACCGGCACAGGCTGGAAGGTGGCCATCCTCGACTCCGGGATACGGCGTACCCACGAAATGTTCACAGGCAAGACCATCGTCGAACAGTGCTATTCTCTTCTAAAAGATTGCCCCAACGGGAATAGCTCCATGTCGGGAAGCGGCGCTGCCGCCCACATTATGTCAGGTGAATCTCACGGCACTCATGTGGCCGGTATCGCAGCAGGTAACAACCAAAATCAAATGTTCGGCGTTGCCAAAGACGCCGGTATTATAGCCATCCAGGTGTTTTCTTACATCGCCGCCTGGAACGATATCGGCAGTTATAATTCCGACCAAATAAAAGGGCTGGAATTTGTCTACAGTAAAAGGAACCGGCATAAAATCGCCGCCGCTAACCTGAGCCTGGGCGGCGTCACCCAATATCACAATAACTGCGACTCTGAAAATTCCGCCATGAAAGCTGCCATATCCAACCTCAAGGCAGTAGGTATCGCTACCGCCATTGCAGCCGGGAACCAGGAAGGCAGTGAAGACCCCTGCGACGGCATTGCCGAGCCGGCCTGCATCTCCTCCTGTATTGCCGTAGGCGCAAGCAAGAAAACAGATACGCACGCGGACTTTAGTTATTTCAGCGAAAATTTATTGGACCTATTCGCCCCGGGAAAAAATATCCAATCCGCCGTCACCTCCTCCAACAGCGCTTATTCCTCCTGGAACGGCACCTCCATGGCCACTCCCCATGTAACCGGAGCCTGGGCGGTATTGAAGCAATTCAGACCTAACATCAGCGTCAACGATGCCTTAAAAGTTTTAAAAAACGAAGGTTTCGGAGTAACCAACTTCTGTACCGGGACAAAGAAACCCCGCATCGATGTGGGCGCTTCTATAGTGAGCTTATTATCTCTTGCGCCGCCCATGAACTTCTCCGGCACACAGCAAGTCAACCGCTCCCTGCTCATGAACGAATACATCAACATCCTGACCTGGGAAGCAAATCCGCAGAACGCGCAGAATAACCAGGACGTAACAAAATATCGAATCTATACGGTAGACGGCGCAGGCAGCCTAACATTACTAATCGAAGTAGACAGCAGTACCCTCTCCTATCAGCACCGCATGGTTAACAGGGGAACAACATATGAGTATGCCGTGAAATCGGTGAATAACAATGGGCAGGATAGTATAGCAGCTTTTTCCACTGTAAATCCACTTTAATCGACCTATTTAATGAAAGAAGAAGCAGAAAATCTAAAGAAAATCCTGGCTAATTTCGCCGGCAAAAAAATCGTCGTCTGGGGCGATTTAATTCTCGACGAATACATATATACCACCACGGGCCGTGTCTCCCGCGAAGCGCCGGTACTGGTAACCGAATTAGAATCCAAAAAATTTACCCCTGGAGGAGCAGGCAACGTGGTTATGAACGTAAAATCCTTAGGCGCCTGTCCGATTCCCGTGAGTTTTACCGGGAATAACCCGGACGGGAAAATTTTAAAAGAGATTTTAAAAAAGAATTCCATCAGCACCGATTATTTATTAGAACTGGAGAACTACGATAACCCTAAAAAAAGCAGGATATTATCAGGCAGTGAGAATACCAAAAAACAACAGGTGTTAAGGATAGACACGTTAAACAAAACCGCGATAGAGAAACATTTTTACCGGGAAATCGAAAGCTCTTTACTGGAACTCTTGCAGGACACCGCTGTGTTAATCATTTCCGATTATCTTTACGAGTCGGTTAAAGCGGATATTTTAAAGAAGATAAAAGAGGAGTTCCCGGAGCAGAAAATTATTATAGATTCCCGCAGCCATCTACTTGATTTTAAAAGTGTAACTTATGCCACCCCCAACGAACCGGAGATGAAAAATATGTTTCCCAAAAAGAGCCTCCGTTCCGAAGAGGACTTTTTTTGCGCCGGTGAAGATTTATTAAATACCATCGAAGCTGATGGAGTCATCTTAAAAAGAGGACACAAGGGTATGATCGTTTTCGAAAAAGATAAAGAACCGAGAAAGATCGACATCCACGGCTCAGCGGAAATCGTTGATGGAACCGGGGCCGGAGATACTGTAATTTCCGTAGTAAGCCTGGCCTTAGCGGCCGGAGCGGACCTGTTTTCTTCGGCCCACCTTGCCAATGCCGCAGCCGGTTTAGTGGTAATGAAGGAAGGGGCATACCCGGTTACGATAAAAGAATTACAAAATGAGTTTGAGTAAATTCTACCCCTTAGAAGAGTTAAAAGCAAAAATAGAGTCTGAACGAAGACAAAACAAAAAAATCGCCCTGGCCAATGGCGGTTTCGACCTAATTCATATCGGTCATATCAGGTATTTGCAGGCAGCCAAAAGAACCGCCGGTATCCTTGTAGTTGCCCTAAACTCGGACAACTCCTTAAAAAAATTAAAAGGCAGGACAATCATCCCCGAACAGGGCAGGATCAGGCTAATATCATCTTTTGAATGTGTCGATTATGTCACCATTTTCGACGATGACCGCGTAAACCGGGTGCTGCTAACATTAAAGCCCGATTTCCACTGTAAAGGATCGGACTACACCGTAGACACAGTGCCGGAGAGGGAAACCGTCAACTCCTACGGTGGAGAAATTGCCATTGTCGGAGGCGCAAAAATACGTTCTACCTCCTGGATATTGGAAGAAATAAGGAGCAGCGGACACAAGAAAGCCGTATAAAAAGAAAATTGAACCACAAAAATATCGCCATCATAAAACTCTCATCTCTTGGAGATATCGTCCATACATTACCGGCCTTTAATCTTTTACGGGAAATGTTTCCCCAGGCAAAGCTCAGTTGGATAGTTGAACCGGCCGGCGCTAAATTGTTAGAGAATTTTTCCGGCATAGATGAGATCATTGTGATCAATCTAAAAACGCCGGGTTTTTTTAATAAAATCAGTGAAGTTAGAAGAATACTTTCAAAATACAAGCTGACATTCGATTTAATTTTCGATTTCCAGGGACTCTTAAAATCCGCCATATTATCTTATCTTTTAAAAAGCGAAACCATAGGCTTTAATAAGGAAAACCTGCGTGAGCCTCCGGCAAGGTTCTTTTACAAGCGGAAAGCCCCAATTTTTGATGAAAGAGATCATGTCATATTTAAAAACATCCACCTAATAAGCAGCCGGCGTTTTACATTTGACGCCGGTGAACAAAAAGAAAAAACGCGGTCAATAAGAACCGGTGTCAAATACAAACACCTGCCTCCTAAGTATCCCCCTATTAAAGAGTTACCGGAAGGCAGGGATTTAAAAAAATTTCTTAGCGCCAATGAACTGGCAGCCCGGAATTTTTTAATTCTTAATGTAGGCGGCGGCTGGGAGACAAAACTGCTAACTGCAGCGCAAAATATAAAAATCCTTAACCGGTTAGCGTCAAAATTTAAAAACAAGTATAAAATCGTCGTTTTATGGGGAAATGAGAAAGAGAAGGAGACGGCGAAAGAAATATCGGCTCAAACAGGAGCAATTATGGCCATATTTTTCGGTTTCAGCGACCTGATCCGGTTCATAAAATATTCCCGTTTAATCATTACCGGCGACACGCTGCCCATGCATATTGCCGACATGGTGGAAACTCCGTCGGTGGGGATATTCGGTCCGACTATGCCCTCCAGGAACGGTTCTTTATTAGAATCGAGCAGCGCTGTATATGAAAAATTACCCTGCGGTTTTTGTTATAAGAAAAAATGTGGTACAATAACGTGTCTTAAAAAATTAGACACCGAAAAAATTATTAGAGCTGTTGAGAATATAGATGAAAAACATGGTTGAATATTTTATTAAATACCGTTCATCGGTAGGAATCATTTGTTTAGTCCTCCTGTTATACCTGGCTGAACCCAGTCCTAAATCCATCACCGTGGGATTTTTCTTCATTATTGCGGGAATGTTTTTCAGGGCCTGGACTTCGGGGTATCTCAATAAAGACAATGAACTTGCTACGGAAGGTCCCTATGCGTTAACAAGAAATCCCCTTTATTTCGGGAATTTTATCTTAGGCCTGGGCATTGCCATTGCCGGTAACAATATATATAGTTACCTTATCTTTTTTGTTTTTTATCTTGTTTTTTTCCCCTTTTTAATGTACATAGAGCACCAAAGACTAAAAAATAAATTCGGGGAAGAATACAAGGACTGGTCAAAAAAATCGAATTCCTTTTTCCCCAAAATAAAGCGTTTAAAAAGGCTGGATTTTAATATTTCATTTTATATGAAAAACAAGGAATACCGGGTGTTATTTTTTTCTCTTGTTGTGATTGCCATCCTGGTATTAAAAGTACTCGAGAAAATATAAACCCGCTGCGCGGGGGAACGGCGTCTCCAGCCCATAAGCCACTGCGCGGGGGACGGCGTCCCCAGCCTATAAGCCGCTTCGCGGCAGGGCGCTAAAAGCCGGGAATCGAGAATTAACAACAGTCACAATGTTTCAGACAAATCACAAGTCATTAAATTATAAAAAATCCCCGATTTGACGGAGTCACTTTTTCCGCATCTCTCAAAAGAATATTACGCCAACACTCATCAATCCTCGATATGCCTTTCATATAGACATTAAAAATTAATAATTCACAATTAATAATTAATAATTAAATCTTTCACCATAAATAAAAAGCCCCCCACCCTTGCGGGTGAGGGGCCTTTTATTTTAGCTCTATTCTTTTCTCTGCTAAGTAGAATTAGAAGTTTACCCTGACGCCAAACTGGAATAG
>JAGLSW010001038.1 GCA_023135565.1 Candidatus Aminicenantota bacterium
AATCAAAAGCGCTCACACGCTGTCCCTGCGGCGAAGCCGCTTAACTTTCGCGAACGCTGTCTTTTACCTGCTGCACGTTCTGATCGAAAGTAGGGATTTTCTCTTCATAATAAAGACCCAAATAAATAGGATCAGTGCTTTCACTCATCTTTATGGCTTCTGTATGGTCGGTGGGGGAGTAGTCGTCGGGAAGCGCGGTCACCCCGTCGAATACGCTTTTATAAGTGATGATTTTGTTAAACTCTACACAGGGGGAGAGATCATGTACAAAAGAAAATCCTTTGTGCTCTATCGCCAGGCGAATGGCTTCCGCCACTTTGTCGCGCTCCCTGGAAAAAGTACGCGCCACAAAAGTAGCGCCGTAAGTCAAGGCCAGGGTGGTGGGGTTCAAAGGCCGGGCAATGTTGCCGTAAGGAGTGGTGCCGCTCTTCATGCCCATGGGTGAAGTAGGCGACACCTGGCCTTTGGTCAACCCGTAGATGCTGTTGTCTAAAAGAATATACGTAATGTCCAGGTTATTGCGGGCGCCGTGAGGAAAATGCCCGCCGCCTATACCGATGCCGTCGCCGTCACCGCCGACCACCACTACGGTGAGTTCCGGGTTGGCAATCTTCATGCCGGTGGCAACAGGGATAGCCCGGCCATGCAGCGCATGGAACCCGAAGCCCTTAATAAAAAAAGGAAACCTGCCGGAACAACCGATGCCGGAAACCACCACTAAATCTTTCGCCGGGATTTTTAATTTTTCCACTGCTTCGTAGAGGCCGTGCAGCACGGTAAAATGACCGCAGCCGGGACACCAGGTGGGTAGTTGATCCCGCCATTCTTTGGTTTTACCGGCTTTGGCTTTTGCCAATCCGTCTAAAACAGACCGTTTACTTTGCGATTTCATCATTGGCCTCCAGGATTTTTTGGGCGATTTTGCCGGGACTTACCGGGTCTACCGCCGGTATGTGTATTTCGATGGGTTTGATGCCGTAGCGCGATTTCAGCAGCGCGGCATATTGACCCTGGTAGTTCATTTCCGGCACGATGATCTGCTGGCAGGAAGCAAAAAATTCCCGGAAAGAGTCCTCATGCTGGGGAAAGATCATGATGGATTTGATCAGTTTGGACTTGACACCCTGTTTGCGGGCAATGTCCATTCCTTCAAGAATAGCGCCTACAGTGGATCCCCAGCCTACGATACCGATGCGGGCATTTTTGTCGCCCAGGATGTCCGCTGCAGGTAGATCGGCTTTCATGGTCTCGAACTTGCGGTACCTTTTATCGGTCATCATGGAATGGACTTCCGCTTCGTAGTTGGGTGTGCCTTTAACCGTGTGTTCCAAACCGGTTATGGTATAAAAAGCGCCGGGTTCGCCGGGAACCACGAGAGGTGAGACACCGTCGTCGGTGATGCGGAAACGCAGGTATTCTTTTAATTGGTCGGCGCCGGGTTTTTTGCGGGTGCTGCGTTGGCGGTCGATTTTCTCTTCGATTACCGCGGTTTCGATGCGCTGACCTAAGAAAAGGTCGCTCAGGAAAATTACCGGGGTCTGGTATTTTTCGGCGATGTCGAAAGCCAACTGGATGCCGGTATAGCACTCTTCGGAGTCGGCAGGGGCCATCACTACCCGCGGCGAATCCCCGGAGCCGCCGTAAAGGGCGATGTTCAGGTCGCCTTGTTCCACTTTGGTAGGCAAGCCGGTGGAAGGGCCGCCGCGCTGCACATTGACGATAACCGCCGGTATCTCTGCCATTACCGACAGGTTGAGCATTTCGCTCATCAGGCAGAGACCGGGGCCGGAAGTAGCTGTCATAGCCCGTTTCCCGGCAAAAGATGCGCCTAACACGGCGGAGATGGCGGCGATTTCGTCTTCCACCTGGATACACCAGCCGTCATATTTGGGTAAGTCTATTGCCGCCAATTCCATGATCTTGGTAGCCGGGGTGATGGGGTAGCCGGCGAAAAAATGGAGACCGCAGTGCAGTGCGCCCCGGTGCACGGCTTCATTGCCGCTGATCAGGCGGCGCGGCTGTGCTCCTTCTTCAAGGGTAAAATCGTGGTTCAACTGGTAATTTTCTTCACAATATTTGCAGCCTAAGCGGAAGGCTTCGATATTGGCTGCGGTGACTTTTTCTCCTTTACGGCCGAAGAGTTTTTTTATTTCCGCTTCGAACATTTCCGGCGGCAGTGAGTAATGGTGGCACAAAGCGCCCATGGCGACTAAGTTGCGGCCCCGGTTAGTGCCGGAAGCTTTGTTGGCCAACCGTTTCAGCGGCACGCCTAAGGCCCGCACTTCCGGCGGTATATGGGCTGCCAGGCTTTCTTCCGTGGATACGTCACCCGGTGTGCTGGATTCGTAGATCACCGTGCCGCCGGGTTTTACGTCTTTCACCTCGGCAATGGATTCTTTCGCAGCCATGCCCACTAACAGGTCGATGCCGTCTCCCATGCTGAGAACTTTTTTCGTGGAGAAGCGCACCGTGGTCGTAGACTTGCCCAGGCCGCGAATCTCGGCGCTGTAGATGTCGTTCACCATGACCTGCAAGCCCACGGCGGCGCTGGCTCCGGCCAGGATTTTTCCTGAAGAAACGACGCCGTCACCGGCAATACCGCAAAACCGGATGGATAATTCACTATAGTTCATTTCCACCACCTTGCTCTTATGGCTTTCCCCATTAGTTCGAAATCGAGGCTTTCGTGAAGTTTATATGTACTTTTTTGTCCCGTCATGCTTTTACCGGCTATCTCGCCCTGTTCTAAAGCATTAGGCCAGCCGAAATTGATCAGGTAGTTGCGGATGCCCTGATGATAGATTTCGACGCAGTCACCGGCTGCGTATATATCATCGACAGTGGTCTCCATTTGCTCATTGACCAGGATGCCTAACTTTTTTTCGATGCCGGTGTCTTTAATGATCGAGATATTGGGCATATAGTTGTCCCAGGCAAAGACGATATCCGCTGTCAACTGCTGCTGTTTCAACGTTGAGACCCGGTATCGGTCTCCTGTTTTCTCGATGGCGGTGATGCGGTCCCGGGTGATAATTTCTACGTTTTTCTCTATCATGAGTTCCAGCAGATCGTTGTAAAGGTTGGGGTCTACCAACGACCAATCGGCTCGCTCGCCTTTTATGATGTAGGTGACCTGTTTCCCCAACCGGCACAAACCGCACAGCAAATCCAGGCTGCTCAAACCCTGACCGGAAACGATGCAGGTGGAGATGCCGGGCAGTTTTTTTTTTAACAAAAGAATGTCTTTGAGCGAATAGTAACGCTGGATGAGTTTCTCATAAGGCCGCAGCACCGGGCCTAAGCGGGGAGTGCCGCCGGTGGCGATCAAAAGTTTGTCATAGGGGACTACTTCGTTATGAAAGAGTTTGATCGTTTTTTCCCGGGGATTGATGGTCTTGACAAACTGCCCCTTGCGCAGATTGACGTCTATGTCTTTAAAGAAATCAGCCGGGGCGTAAAACATTTCGGATTCAGTGAGCTCATCGCAAAAAAAATCGGTTAGTTTATAGCGACTGTATGGAAAAAAACCCTCCTCACCGCAGACGACGACTTCGGCGCCGGCGTCTATTTTTTTAATGGTTTTGGCGGCCCTTATTCCGGCAGCCCCGGCTCCTATTATAACGTGTTTCATTTTATATAACTCCTAATTGTCCGGCAGAGCCGGGCAGCATTTAGCCTCCGGCGGCCCTGCCGGG
>JAGLSW010001039.1 GCA_023135565.1 Candidatus Aminicenantota bacterium
GCGTTCCCTGCCGCGAAGCGGCTTATTGCCCCCCCCACGCGAGTGGGGTTATCTTAATGTACCTTCATATTTGGCTGTCAACTGCCGCTTGCGCACATCCTCAGGCGTATAAGAAGGCAATAACACCGGCGTTATCAGGTCGGTTTTAATTCCTTCTTTTTCCAGTTCCTTTTCATAATCCTGAATATGACTCAAAGATAGTTCACCAAGCTTGACGGTTTTACTGTAGGCTGCGGCATTTTTTCCGGCAATACGCCCGTACACGTTATAATCCAATACGGAATTACCCATCAGCCGGTTACGCCCGTGAACGCCTCCAGTAGCTTCTCCGGCTACATAAAGACCGGGGATGCTGCTTTCACTTTTGGCGTTGATTTCAATACCGCCGTTCTGGTAATGGAGCGAGGGATAAATCAACATGGGCTCTTTGACGATGTCGATGCCATAACGAATAAACTGCCGGTGCATGGCGGGAAACTGCTTGTTAATATAACCGTCTCCGTGCAGCATGTCGATCAACGGCGAATCTAACCAGACGCCAAGACGCCCGCTGGGAGTCTCGATGCCCATGCCGTTTTCAACGCATTCGCGAATAATAGCGGAGCTTTCCACATCACGAGGTTCGCGGGGGAAAACAAAAAGTTCGCCTTCTTTGTTTAAAGGCTGTCCGCCGGCACCGCGGATGGCTTCTGTAATCAAAAAACCGCCGATTTGTTCGGGAAAGGCCGCTCCGGTGGGATGATACTGCACGGAATCCATAAAAAGGAGTTTGGCCCCGGCGCGGTAGCCCAAAATGAGGCCGTCGCCGGTGGCGCCGTAATGGTTGGTGGTGTCAAAGCTCCTGATGTGCAGGCGGCCATAACCGCCGGTGGTAATAATCGTAGATTTTGCTTTGACTACAAAATATTCTTCGGTTTCTAAGTTGTAAAGTATGCCGCCGGCGCATTTGCCGGATTTGTCCAGCAGTAGTTCGACGATGGGCATAAATTCGAGCACATCTATATCTTTGGGGTGGTTCCTGACTTCGTCCATAAGGGTGCGCATGATAATGGCCCCGGTGTAGTCGCGGGAGGAGTGCATCCTCATCCTGGAGGTGCCGCCGCCGTGACGCACTACCAGCGAGCCGTCTTCATTCTTGTCCCAGACTACGCCTAATTTTTCGAGCCAGTCGACTACATCGGCGCCGTTCTCGGTGAGCGCCCGGACCAATTCGGGCTTGTTCTCGAAATGACCGCCGCCCATGGCATCGAGATAGTGGATGGTGGGAGAATCTTTGGCGGTAACGGCAGCTTGCATGCCGCCCTGGGACATCATGGAGTTGGCGTCGCCGAGACGCAGTTTAGTAGAAATAATGCATTTTGCGCCCTGCTCCCTGGCAATAATAGCTGCGGCACATCCGGCTCCACCGCCGCCGATGATCAACATGTCGGTTTCATAATCGGCTTTGCTTAAATCGAAAAGCCCGGGGGCGATGCGAGAACGGGATTCCAACATCGTAGCCACTTCGGTGGTGAATATATCGCCTTTGTTGACGCCGATACCGATGGGGCGTTTGGAGTCGGGCTTATAGTCGGGATGGAACTTGTTCAGCACATCTTCCCGTTCTTCGGCGCTCATGGGAGCGAATACGGGTTTCCCCGTTTTGGCCAACTCAAACCTTTTCTTGCGGCTTTGAGCCACTTTCTTCAACGATGGTGTCATATATTCTGGATACATCTAATACTCCTTATTACCTTATTTTTTACTCCATATCTCTTGCGTAATATCTCTTTTTCAATTCCTCTTTGGTCATCTTCATCAATTCTTCGAATTCCTTGTCGAACTTCTTAGCTTTCACTTCTTCGACTCTCTTTTTCAACTGCCGGCTCTCCTTAGAGAGATACCTGCCGAAAAGCCTGCGTCCTAAAACACCTACATTAAACTGGGTGATTTCCGCGGGGCAACGGATGGCGCACATGCCGCAGGAGAGACAGTCGAAAGAAAGGTCCATTACCATGTCGATATCCCCGCGTTTGGCTGCCTGGATATAATCCATCACTTCTAAGTCCTGGGGACAGGATTTGGTGCAGGTGTTGCAGGCTACGCAGCGGAATACTTCAGGATAAATCACCTGGAACGCTGTGACGTCGGCTGCCAATTTTTCGATATCGTATACGGGTTTCTGGGCGGGAATCGCGGGGAGCTGGGCCAACCACATGCCTTCCTCCACTAACGTGGTGCAGGCTAACCCGGTGTAGATTTTGTAATCCTCGGGCAGGCGGTAAGCGGTGGCACATGCGCCGCAAAAACCTTCCCTGCAGCCGGCGCCGCGTTTTATCTGGTACCCGGCATATTCGATGGCGCCCATTATGGTGGCATCAGCCGGTACTTTATAGGCTTTTCCCATGATGAGTACGGTTACCATTTCTTTTTTTACTTCCTTCTCTTTTTTATCTGCCATGGTCGATTTCTCCTTTTAATATTCCGGGGGCAATTTTTTTAACTCTGCCCAGGAATAAACGGGGCCGTCTTTGCATACATAATGAGGCCCTATATTGCATCTGCCGCATTTGCCGATGCCGCATTTCATCTTATTCTCAACTGTGGTATAAATCTGCTCGTCGGTAAAACCGAGTTCACCGAGCGCCATAATAACAAACTTAATCATGATGGGCGGGCCGCAGGTCACGGCAATGGCGTTTCCCGGTTTCAGCGCTTTGTCCTTGACATTGGCGGGCACAAAACCGACAAACTCTTCCCAGCCGGGTTCTTCTACGTCTACCGATAGGTGGACGGTCATTTTATCTCTCAGGGCCTGGATATCCTCTTTGTAAACTATGTCGGCGGAAGTCCTGGAACCGTAGATAAGAGTCAGATCGCCATAATCATCTTTCCTGCCTAAAGCAGTTTGCAAAACAGACCAGATGGGGGCCAGTCCGATGCCGCCGCCGATAAAAATCAGGTTCTTGCCCTGCCAGTCGTCGATGGGGAAATTATTGCCGTAAGGTCCCCTGATGCCGATGGTTTCGCCTTCCACTAAAGAGTGCAGGGCTGAGGTGACGCGGCCTGTTTTCATAATACTGAATTGTAGGTAATCTTTTTGCAGGGGGGAGGAAGAGATGGATATCATGGATTCGCCTTTCCCGAAAACAGACAGCATGGCGCACTGTCCACATTGGTGGGAAAAGCCATGGCCATTTAGAAACTTAGCGCGAAAGGTTTTAATGGCCCTGCCGCCGGTCACTTCCTCTTTAATACCGATTAATTTGGCCGGTTTGGGGATATAGTCATTATGCTCCATGTTCGTTCACCTTATTAAGAACTTCTATTATGTCTATGCCTACCGGGCATTTGCCGATACACCTGCCGCACCCGGTGCATTGGTACTCGTCATACCGTTCTACGAAATAATTGTATTTGTGCTGGATGCGCTGGCGCAGCCGGGAGGCTTTATCGGGCCTGGGATTGTGCCCCGATGAGTGCATGGTGAAATCGGGGAACTGGCAATTATCCCAGGTGCGCACTCGCTTACCGGCGAGGGGATACTCGCAGGTCACTTCGTCGCAAATATCGAAGCAGTGGCAGGTGGGACAGAGATAAGTGCATATGCCGCAGCGGATGCAGCTTAAGGATTCATCATCCCAGAAGGATGAGTCGAATATTTCTTTGAGTTTGCCGGGAAGACTTTTCACGTCTTTCACTTGCCTGACTATTTTTTTCTCGGCATCTATTTGTAATTTTTCGACTTCTTTTTTTTCTTTTTTTTTGCTGTCGCTAAAAAAGGCGGAGGCGGCGTTAACAAGCTGCTCGCCTTTGTCGCTGAGGGTTTCTACGAAATAGGTTTCGCCTAAATCGGTGAGCAGGACGTCCAACCCGGTTTTAGAAAAAGGCGATCCGTCTACGGAGAGGCAAAAACAATTTTTCGAGGGCGGGGTATTACAGGACAGGCCGACTAATGTGGCGGCGTCTCTCCTTTTCCGGTAGTAGGGGTCTTCGAAATCGCCGCTGAAAACTTTGTCCGTTCCGGTCAGGGCTTTGGCGTCACAGGGCCTGACACCGAAAATTACGACTGCTTCGTCTTCGGGCAGGTTCTCTTTGAGATCGAAACCCTCTTTAGTTTGCGAGCCGAATTCAAAAAGCACTTCCCGCTGGGGGAAAATAATTTTCTTGGGGGAGAGAACCGCATTGCCATAAGCGGGGTCTAATCCCACCGCCTTCTCAACCACTTCATAGTCCCAGTGGTCTTCCTTTTTGATCGGCGCATATACTTTATAGGCGCTGAGTTTCTCTATCCATTCGGGGAAGGATTGTTTGGTCAGTATCTTTTCCATTTATTTCACCTGATAAAATCTTCCGCGTCTTCGTCCCTGAAACTGGAAACTAAGGAGGGCAGTTCGGGGTTCATGCCGACGTCATAGTCGAAGAGTTCTTTGGCTTCTTTTTCCATTTTCTTGTTCAGGAACCTGAGGGGGATGTCCACGGGGCAGACCCGTTCGCATTCGCCGCAGTCTACGCAGCGCCCAGCGAGATGCATGGCTCTAACCATATGATAGAAAAAGTTTTCCGAGGTGGCGGGAGATTTTTCGATCCATTTTATTTTCTGGGCTTTCTCTTTGGCGCCGGTCTGGGCGGTGACGGCAAAGTTGATGGTATCGACGACGCATTCGTCGCAGTAACACATGGGACATACGGAACGGCAGGCATAACAGCGGATACATTTGTCGAATTGCTCTTTCCAGAAATCCCAGCGCTCTGCTACGCTCATAGCTTCGATCTTTTCTACCGATTTGAAAGCATTACCGGGGCTGCGGGCCAGTTCTTCGCCGAAAGTAACATCTCTAACCACGGGGTAATCGACTTTGCATTCTACGCAGCGGCCGGCAAGCACTTCTGCGGCGGGTATTCCCGTTTTTTCGCCGTCTGCGGCGGTTACCGCAAAATTATCTTTCCCGGCGAAATCCACTTGCGCGACGGCTTTGCCTTTCATTTTAGCGGCCAGCTTCTTCTCATCCACCATGCCGCTGTGTTCACAGGAGACGCCTACTATATATACATCTTCCCGTTTGATGAATTCTTCCTGTAATAATACGTTTATTGCCCGGCTGTCGCACCCTTTTACGATGATGCCTATGGGCCGGGTGTCGGGTTCTTTTTGCCGGGCTTTGCGCTTCTTCTCATCATCGAGAAAACGGGTCAGGTTAGCGATGCAGGTGGGGTCCCATATCAACCGCTCCACATCTTCGGTTTCCTTCATAAAAAACGGCGCTGCCGGTAGGCCGCCGGTGCTGCGCCGGTAACCGATGAAGTATTTGACCTTGCCTTCACCCAGCACCCTTTTTATTTCGCTTTTGAGTTCTTCGAGATTGACCATTATTTCTTTCTCCTCAACTTTTTCTGCGCACCGAGGGGTTTGAGTGTGTCTACGAAATCCTGGATAACCTGGGTGTATTTCTGCCCTTCGGCTGCGGATACCCAGGACATTTGGAAACGCTGGGGTTCGAGGCCGACGTATTGTAAAAGCTTCCGTACCAGCGCGATGCGGCGGCGGGCATAATAGTTGCCCTCGATGTAATGGCAGTCACCGGGGTGACAACCGGACACCAATACGCCGTCGGCGCCCTGGTTAAAAGCAGATAAAATATAAAGGGGCGATACGCTGCCGGAACACATCACTGTGATGGGTACGACATTGGGGGGATATTTCATGCGGGAAACTCCGGCCAGGTCACTGCCGGCGGATGAACACCATTTACATAGAAACGCGACTATTTTCGGTTCAAATTCTTCTGCCATTATCAACCTCCAAGGGATGCTTTGATCATTTCATGTACCTGCAGGGGAGTCAGGTTCCTGGTCTGGATGGCTGCTCTTAAACAGGTGGCTGCACAGGTGCCGCAGCCTTCGCAAAGCACATCGTTTACGGCAGCTTTACCATCTTCTAAGGAGATGGCATCATAGGGGCAGACATCGACGCACATGCCGCAGCCGGTGCAGAGATTGAGATTCACTTCGGCTACGGCGGGGGAGTGGTACAACTGCTCCTGCGATAGGATAGTGATGGCTTTGGCTGCTGCGCCGCTGGCCTGGGCCACGGCTTCGGGGATGTCTTTGGGGGCCTGGGCGGCTCCGGCCAGGAACATGCCGGCTGTGACGCTCTCCACGGGTTTGAGTTTGGGGTGGGCTTCGGATAAGAAGCCGTCTTTATCAACGGCTATTTTTAATTTTTTAGTGAGTTCGCTCATGCCGTCGGAGGGGCGCATGGCCATGGCAAGCACCACCATGTCGGCGTCTATTTCGATGTTTTTGCCGGTGAGGGTGTCTACGCCCCATACTTTTATTTTGTTATCTTCTTCGAATATTTTGGATACTTTGCCGCGCAGGTAAACGACTCCGTCGTCTTCTACGGCCCGCTGCACGAATTCCTCGTAGCCTTTGCCGCCGGACCTGATGTCGATGTAGAAGACATAAGATTGGCCGCCGTGCACATTATGCTGGTAAAGCATGGCGTGTTTGGCGGTGTACATGCAGCAAATCTTGGAGCAGTAGGCGCAGTGCATTTCAGGGTCCCGGGAACCGGAACATTGGATGAAAACGACTTCTTTGGGGACTTTGTGATCCGAGGGGCGGAGCACTTTGCCGCCGGTGGGGCCGGAGGCGGACAGCAGCCTTTCAAACTGCAGGCCGTCCAGCACATCGGCGTACTTGCCGTAACCGTATTCGGCCATGTTCTCTTTGCCGTATAGGTCGAAGCCGGTGGCGGTAATAATAGTGCCTACTTCTTCCTCGATGATCTCTTCTTTCATGTCGAAGTCGATGGCCCCGGCTTCACAAACATCGGCGCACTTGCCGCAGGCAATGGGCACAAGGCCGGGACAGTTCTTGCTGTCTAATGTATAGGTGGCGGGGATGGCCTGGGGGAAGGGGATGTAAATGGCATTGCGGCCGGTGAGGCCGAGATCGAATTCATCGGGCACTACTACTGGACATACTTTGCTGCATTCGTCGCAGAGGACGCATTTATTGGGGTCTACATAGGTGGGTTTCTTGCGAATCTTCACTTTGAAATTGCCTACATACCCGGAGACGTCTTCCACTTCGCTGTAGGTCATCAACTTTATATTGGGGTGTTTGGATGCTTCCACCATCTTGGGGGTGAGGATACATTGGGAACAATCCAGGGTAGGAAAGGTTTCCGATAACTGGATCATATGGCCGCCGATAGAGGGGGATCTCTCGACTAAGACCACTTCATAGCCGCTGTTGGCTAAATCTAAGGCCGATTGGATGCCGGCGATGCCGCCGCCGATGACCAGCGACCTGCGGGTAACAGGTACGCTGATAGGCTCTAAAGCTTCATTCCTGAGCAGCCGCTGCACGGTGCTTTTGGTAATCTTGATGGCTTTTTCGGTGGCTTTTTCCCTATCCTCGTGCACCCAACTGCACTGTTCGCGAATGTTGCCGATTTCACAGAGGTACTGGTTGAGCCCGGCGGCTTTGCAGGCATTCCTGAAGGTGGTTTCATGGAGCGTTGGAGAGCAGCAGGAAACCACCACCCGGTCGAGATTATTCTCCTTGATGGCATCTATAATCTTGTTTTGCCCGGGGTCGGAACACATGTATATGTAATCTTCCGAATGGGCTACACCGGGATAGTTCGCCAGTTCTTCGGCCACTTTTTTTACATCAACGGTTCTGGCTATGTTGATGCCGCAGTGGCAAATAAAAACTCCGGTTCGTTTCATTTTCTATTTTCTACCTTATTTTTTTTCTTTTAATACTTTTTCGCCGTGTGCGAGTCCCTTATCGAAGGCTTTGATGTTCAGGTCTAAAAACCGCTCCGGCACTAAACCGGGCAGGGCCTTTTTCATGGCTTCGGGGGAAACTATTTTGGTGACGGCGGTGAAAAATCCCAACATCACTAAGTTGGCGATAATACGGTTGCCTAACTCTTCGGCAAAACGGGTGGACGGCACGGCATAAACAGTGACGTCATCACGCACTTTCTTGAGTTTGACCAGGTCTTCGTCGACCACCAGGGTCCCGCCTTTGCCTAATTCGGGGACGTATTTCTCATAGGCTTCCTGGGACATGGACACCAGGATGCTGGGGGTGGCGATGTAAGGATAAAGTACGCGGTCATCGGATACTACCAATTGGGAACTGCAAGCGCTGCCCCGTGCTTCAGGACCGAAACTCTGGGTCATGGTGGCATGTTTGTCATCGTAAAGGGAGAGAGCCTTGCCGCTGATCAATCCGCAGCGAATGACTCCCTGCCCGCCTAAGCCGGAAAATCTAATATCAGTCATCGAAACACCTCCCATACAACTGGTAATCATCGCCGAGAACATGACTCAAATGTGAGTTCATGGCGTCGAGGAATGTCTCTCTCTCTCTCTCGATGAATTTTCCTACCGTGAGCTTGCCCTGGAAGGTGATTTCCAGGTCTCGCGTGTCGGCGCCGTGTCGTATTTCAGATTTATCATAATAGTATTTTAAAAGGTTGAGCCCGGAACCGAGCCGGTTGCGGCGGGCATAAAGCGTGACACAGGGGGTTATCACTTCTATAAAAGAAAACCCTTTCCTGTTCAATGCTTCCTCTATGGATTTGGATACCCTTCTCAGGTGCAGGGCGGTCCAGCGGGCCACATAAGTGGCTCCGGCGGCGTCAGCCAGGTAAGGTAGACTGAAAGCGCCTTCGAAATTGCCGTAGGGGGCAGTGGAAGCATTGGCTGTTTTCGGGGTGGTGGAGGCTACCTGGCCGCCGGTCATGGCATAGTTGAAATTGTTGACGCAAATAACAACCAGGTCCATGTTCCGCCTGGCGGCATGAATAAAGTGGTTGCCGCCGATGCCGGTTAAATCGCCGTCACCGCTGAACACCACTACTTTGGTGCCGGGGCTGGCGAGCTTCAAGCCGGTGGCATAAGGTATGGCCCGGCCGTGGGTGGTATGAAAAGAATCGAGCTTTATGTACCCGGCTACCCTGCCGGTACAGCCGATCCCGGAGACCACGGCGACTTTATCTAAATCTAAATCGGTTTTTTTCAGTGCGTCGGCAAAAGAGGTAACTACCGTTCCGATGCCGCACCCGGGACACCAGATGTGGGGGATGCGGTCCATCCTCAGTAACCCTTCTATGGGGTTCTTTTCTTCAAGACGATCTTCTTCCTTCATTTTGCAGCCTCCTTAATTGCCTGCAGGATGTCGGCGGGGTCATGCACCCAACCGGCACAGTGGGGAACGCTGACGACCTTTGTTTTACCCCAGGCGCTGCGTTCCACTTCCCGCACGATCTGACCGTAGTTTAATTCGGGAACCACAAAGGCTTTGACATGAGGGGCCAGCTCTTTTATGCGCTTTTCGGGGAATGGCCACACTGTAATCAAACGCATGGTGCCGACTTTCAGACCGGCTTCCCGCGCTTGCTGTACGGCTCGCACCGCTACCCGGGAAGTAATGCCGTAAGAAACGACAACTACGTCGGCATTTTCGATCTGGTCTTCTTCGAGCTTTATGATTTTATCGGCATTGCCCCTGATTTTTTCTATCAGGTGGGTGACCACTATTTTCTGACGTTCGGCGTTGAGGTCCGGGTAACCGCGTTCGTCCCGGGTAAGGCCGGTGGTATGGAAACGGTGCCCCTGGCCGACTTTGGTCAGGAAAGGGATGCCGTCGTCGTCGAGCTTGTAAGGGAGATACTCCCCTTTGGGCCCGGTGTACCACTTGCGCTCCACTACTTCGATCTTATCCGCCTCGGGGATGACTACTTTCTCATGCATGTGGCCGACACATTCGTCGGTCATGATGAGGGTGGGCACCCGGTAGGTTTCGGAAAGATTGAAGGCTTCTATGGCCAGGTCGAAACACTCCTGGGGAGAGTCGGGGGAAAGGGCAATAATTTCATAATCGCCGTGAGAACCGTACTTGGCCTGCATCATATCCTGCTGCCCGGTCATGGTGGGCAGCCCGGTGGATGGGCCTCCTCTCTGCACGTTGGCTATCACCAGGGGCGTTTCCTGCATGCAGGCTAAACCTAAGTTTTCCATCATCAATGAAAAACCGGGGCCGGAAGTGACGGTCATCACTTTCTGTCCGCCCCATACGGCGCCGATTAAAGCGGCTATGGAAGCGAGTTCGTCTTCCATCTGGATAAAAACGCCTCCCACGTAGGGGATTCTTTCCGAAAATCTTTCGGCTGTTTCAGTGGAGGGGGTTATCGGGTAACCGGCAAAAAACCGGCAGCCGGCTGCGAGGGCGCCTTCTGCCAGGGCATAGTCTCCGTCTAAATAGTGAGACCCGGTTAAAACCCCTTTAGGGTCTGTTTTCAACTTTTTCACCTTTTTCCTCCTTGGTTTTCTTGATAGTTACAAATATGGCATATTCAGGGCATATGGATTCGCACAACTGGCAGTAACAGCATTCATCCTCGTCCTTTATAAAGGGTGGATGATATCCCTTAGCATTAAATTCCTCCGACAATTCGAGTACGTCACGCGGACAGTATTCCACACAAAAGCCGCATCCTTTGCACCTGTTTTTGTCGATGTGAATATCGCCTTTTATCGGTTTTTTATCGCCAAAATATATCATTTTTGCCTCAAATTAATCCTTTTTCTTTTAAGACCGGTTTGGGGTCTATATAATTAAGATCAAACCCTAATGCTTCTTCACCGCAGCCTAAGGCCAAAGCCAGCAGTTGGGTAAAATAGAGCACTGGCATGTTTTTAAATTCGGGGTACAACTGCACGGTCTCTTCCTGGCGCCGGTCTAAATTAAAAGCACAGAGCGGACAACTGACTACGACTACTTCCGCTCCCTGTTTTTGGGCGGAGGTGAGTATTTGGTTGGTGCGTTCCGCTACTATTTCGGGTTTGTCTACGGTTTGATAGGCGCCGCAGCATTCGGTTTTATAGGGGAAATCCACCGCATCCGCGCCCAACAGGGACATGAACTTCTCCATGATGGTGGGGTTTTCCACATCCTCGCCGGGCAGGCCGATGCCCCGGGGCCGAACCAGGAAACAACCGTAGTAATTGGCTACCTTTAAATTCTTGAGGGGGTTCTTTACTTTCTCAGCGATCTTTTCGAAGGTTACTTCGTCGCGGAGCAGCTCCAGCAGGTGCAGCACCTTGACATCGCCTTTGTACTCGGTCTTTTCTAAGTACATAAATTCGTTGATGCGTTCCAGGCTCTCGGGGTCGTTTTTGATGCGCTCGTCGGCCCGTTTCAGGGTGTTGTAGCACATGGCGCAGAGAGTCATTACGCTGTCAGAACCCGCTTCTTTCACGCGAATGAGGTTGCGGATGGGGGCCAGGTGATGCATCAAATCGTCGGTAGCCAGCGAGTAAACCGTTCCGCAGCAATTCCAGCGGGAAAGTTCTTCCACTTCCACTCCTAATTGCTTCATGGCGCAGAGGGTGGAATCCTCGAAATTTTTGGCATTGTTTTTTAGTGTACAACCAGGATAATAGCTTATCTTCATTTAGGGTTACCTTTAAAATTGTGAGTAAATATTATATACATTGTCATTTATTCACATAAAAGTTTATGATGTGAATTTCCTCATACTACTGATCAGGGCTATAGGCGGGACCTGTGCTCTTTCTTCTGCGCTAAGTTCTTTCACGATGAGATGGTCCTTGCTTTTGCGAAGCAAAATAAGCCTTACCGCTTCGATTACCTCAGCAATATTGATCCCTTTGGGACAACGGGTATTACAGGTCATACAGGAAGCGCAAACCCAGATGGCTTTGGATTCCAGTAGTTCTTCTTTTAGGCCTAATTGGGCAAGGCGGATTATCTGGTTGGGCAGGATGTCCATTTGCGAAACCGCGGGACATCCGGCGGAACACTTGCCGCATTGATAGCAGGCGAGAAGATTTTGACCGCTTAATTCTTCCACCTTCTTGACGAAGGGGTCTTTAATTCGTCGGCGCGAAATGTTAACTCTCATATAGATCACTTCCTAACCTTCATTGATTTTTTCAACCTGAAACCTAAAGAGTAAAGAGAATTTATCGAAAAAAAACTGATTTTTTTTAAATTGTTAAGATCTGTTTTTATTAAGCACAATCATAACACAAAACAATGGATTTTTCAAAGGAAAAAGTTTATTTTTTTTATTTTTTTTTGAAGATTGGCCTGCGTTGAAATTACTTTGCCTCCGGCGGCCCTGCCGGGGGCCACCCCCATTAAATTGAAGTTGGGGGCAGGGGGGAACTGAAATAACCATGAAAGGAAAAACCAAAGGTTCTTCTACATTCTATTTTGCGTATAAAGAGGGCATCCTGGTCAAAGATATGACTGAAGTTTTCGTAGAGGGCGAGGCTGTCGCCCGGGGAATGACTATCCCCATAACCACAGTGAGGAAAATGGAGACCGTCCTGATTAAATAGCAGTCTACCGTAAAACAGTTAACTTTTTCCCTGCTGAAATTATTTTCCATATATATTATAGTATATATATGAGAGAATCGAGCCCCGCTAAAAAACAAGAGAAAAACTAAAATTATCCCAGACCGCTTCCGCTTTATACCCGACCACCTACTTTTCATATCGGACGGCCTACTTTTTATATCAGACCGCTATTTTTTCATACCCGACCGCCTACTTTTTATAC
>JAGLSW010000104.1 GCA_023135565.1 Candidatus Aminicenantota bacterium
TTAAGTCTTAAAGATTTGAGTAACAGTTTACAAAGAAAAGTTGAAACCAAAAAAGGAGAAAAAATTCAGTATTATCATAGGGCCGTTGTGTTATCACTGGTTGGATATGATTTCCCGATTCCCATAGGAATAGAGATGATGAAAAGGGGGGAAGATGAAGTCAGTTGCGCACTGCGGCTCTTAAAGCGTATGGTAGCGAATCTTGGTGCTCGGTTCTTAGATATTGTGATATGTGATGCGATGTATTGTACACCGAGATTTTTTTCAGGGTGTAAAAAACTGGGTATTTTTCCTGGAGCGGTCTTAAAAAAAAATCAAGAAAATTTGCTGGACAGTGCCAGATCACAAAAGAAAGTAACGAAACCTGTTATTAAAGATGAGAGCGATACGGAAAAATTAAAATTATGGGATATGGGAGAAGTGTTTTGGGATACAGCCAACAGGGACGTGCGTGTTATATGGGCGGATCGAGAGGTATGGGAAAAAGATGAAACGAGTAAAGATGGAGATTTTCATTGGGTAAAGAAAAAAAGGTTGTTTGCCTTTTCAAAGGGGATGGATACTCTTCCATCCGATGTTGTCTATAGTATAGGAGTGCACCGCTGGGACATTGACGCAAAACTTTTCATGGATATGGTTAAGCACTGGCACTTGAAGCATAAAACCCTTCACTTTGAGAATGCTTATGAGAATATGTTGAGTATACGGTTGATTGCTTACTTTGTTTTTATGTTTTTCTTTTTCAAACACATTAACTCCAGGAGAAAGGAAAAGATTAAATCTTATATCCAAATGGCTCGGATGTTATACCGATCAGCATGCATAAACCGGAAGCCACAACTTATTTTTCTTGAATGAGATAAACTGGTTGTTCCGAAGTACCATTGAGATATAAAGTCCGGGGAGAAGTGTCGATGAACTCAAATTTTTCAAGTTACATCTCTTTAAAATGTTAATTTTTAACTAAAAACACCAAAAATCTTCGGTTTGCAATAATATTTTTCCCAAAAACGGCTGCTATTCTTTGTTCTGAAGGGTGTCTAAGCACTCTCTTGCGAAATTAATGGGGGATTTGGGGGGAGTTGATACTCCGCGGCTATTCGTGGTATAATGCTCCCTTTAAAATTTTTGGGATATTGATCAAAAGTTTTTTGGGGGTCCAGGGGGCAATTTTACAAAAACGCCCCCTGGTCGCCGAAGGCAGGTTCTTGGTAAATGATGAAAACAATAAAAAAATTTAGCTTTACTATCGTTTTTATAATCGTGCTGGTGGGCCTGAACCTGATTCACCACCGCCTGCATCACTACATCAGCAAACTTACAGGAGAAAAATTCTTCGTCTACGTGGTTTTCGCCCTGTTCGTGGCCTTCTTCCTGATGCTGCTTATCAAAATTCTTCCCTCCCGGAAAAACCTGGAACTGGCCCTAATACTGCTCTGCTTAGGATTGGTTTTTTTCTTCGTTATTTCACGGCCCCTCTTCTCATCGCGGCTGAATGTGCTGGAATTCTTTCTCCTGGGATTCGTGGTCGCTTTAGAAAATAAAAAAGCGAAATCCTTCGCTCCTTTTGTGCTGATATTGGCGGCTGCTCTGCTGGTGGAGGTGGCGGGGAATTTTGCCTTGGGCAGCAGTTTCTATTATTTAGATGTGTGGGTGAATGTCCTTACCGCCCTGTCCGGCTACATCGCTACTTTTCTTCTGCTTTGATCTTTTTGAAATACTATTAATTTGCCTCCCCGTGCGCACGGGGCTGCTGCGAAGCGGCTCAATGCTCCCCCACGCGCGTGGGGTTGGACAAAAACTCCCCTGGAATGGTATAATACAATAACGTTTTTTCAAGACTAAACTTGAAAAAAAAGCCATCTGACGGTGGCAACTTGAAATGCGTAAAACATGTTGTTTGTTACCGCCATGTAACGGCACAAAATTTTAAGGAGCTAAATAGGTGCAATTATGATCGAACGATATACAGTCGAAGAAATTAGCAAAATCTGGAGCGAAGAAAATAAGTTCAGGAAATGGTTGGATGTGGAACTGGCTATCACCGAAGTCTTACACGAGTGGGGCGAAGTGCCGGACAAGAGCTTAGAAAATATCAAAAAAAACGCCGCCTTCGATGTCAAGCGCATCAACGAGATCGAAAAAAAAGTGAAACACGATGTGATCGCTTTCCTGACGTCGGTGGAAGAATACGTGGGCAAAGATTCCGCTTATATCCACAAGGGAATAACTTCCTACGATATCGTGGATACAGCCCTCTCCCTGCTGCTGCGCGAGTCCCTGGACGTGGTGATCGACCGGGCGGAAAAACTAAAACAAATCTCGATTAAAAAAGCCTTCGCCTACAAAGACCTGGTTGCCATCGGCAGAACCCACGGCATCCACGCGGAACCCATCACTTTCGGGGTGAAATTCCTGATCTGGTACGAGGAGATCAAACGAAATATCGCCCGCTTGCAAAAAGCGAAAGAGATGATTTCCGTAGGCAAGATTTCCGGTTCGGTAGGCACTTATATCCACTTCCCGCCGGAAGGAGAAGAAAAAGCCCTGGAAAAATTGGACTTGACTCCCTGCCGCGTCTCTTCGCAGATCATCCAGAGAGACCGCCATATGGAAGTGATGTACGCCCTGGCCTGCACCGGTTCGCTGGTGGAAAAAATCGCAGTGGAGATCAGGCACTTGCAGCGCACCGAGGTGTTGGAAGTAGAAGAACCTTTCACCAAAGGCCAAAAAGGCTCCTCCTCCATGCCCCACAAACGGAACCCGGTCAAATGCGAACGCATCTCCGGCATGGCAAGATTGCTGCGCGGCAGCCTGTCCGTGGCTTTCGAGAACAATATTTTGTGGCATGAGCGGGATATTTCCCACTCTTCAGCCGAGCGGGTGATTTTCCCCGACTCTTTCCACGCGGTTGTTTTTATCTTAGATGATATCACCGATGTGGTGGAGGACCTGAACGTCTACCCGGAAAACATCAAAAAGAACTTAGACATCACCAACGAGGTCTATTATTCCCAAAAAATCCTCACCCTGCTTTTAGACAAGGGCATGCCCCGGCAGAAGGTTTATGAAGCAGTGCAGGCCAGCGCCTTAGAGTCCTGGACCGGGAAAAAGAATTTCCGGGAATTAATCTTGAAGAACGGAAAAATTACCGCCCTGTGCTCCAAAGAAGAATTAGAAAAAGCCTTCTCGGAAAGAGAGTTATTATCGGGGATAGACAAAATCTTTGCGAGGTTTAAAGATGATATTACTTGAAAAAGAGGTCAATAACAAAAAATTTATGCTGGTTCAAAACTCGATCATCGAGGAAAAAACCAATGCCATCGTTAACCCGGCCAATGAGCACCTGTCCCACGGCGGCGGTGTCGCCGGATTGATTTCCCGGGCCGGGGGAGACGAAATACAAAAAGAGAGTTACGGGAAAGCCCCGGTAAAAACAGGACAGGCGGCTTATACCACAGCCGGAAAATTACCTTTCCGTTATGTAGTCCATACGGTGGGCCCTATCTGGAAAGGGGGCGGCGCCGGTGAAGAGAAACTGCTGGAATCCGCCGTGCGTTCCGCTTTGCAAATGGCCGCTAAACTGGAATTGCAGTCTGTGTCTATGCCTTCGATTTCCACCGGGATTTTCGGTTATCCTTTGCAGCCGGCCATCGAGACTATCGTTAAGACCATCCTTGAATTCTTAGAGCAGGAATCCACTTTGCAAGAGGTGCATTTGTGCGAATTTTCCGCGGACAAAGCCCGGGAAATAAAAGACATCATCAGCGAAAAATTTTAGACAACTTAGCCACAGAGCGCCTATCGCAGCAGGGCTGCAAACGAACACACCCCGGCGGCTGACGCCGCCACCCCTCTCGAAGAGGGGAATTTAGGCAAGTCACTCAATAATCGTTTACCAAGTCGTGTAGATTGGTGAGCTTTAGTAACTAATGCAGCAATTCCCCATAGAGAGGATAATTCTCGATAGCTCTTTTAGAGCTTACGAGCACATTCCCCTCTTGAGACTTGCCAGGAGGTGGTTCCGAATGTCGAGGAACGAGACATGAGGAAGCGGGGTGTGTTAGTGCCAGCAATTCTCTTTTTATCCATTC